>DASYAT010000076.1:0-38176 GCA_036501205.1 Streptosporangiaceae bacterium
GTCCTACGAATGGGAAGTGACGTCCAGCCCGCACGTCAAACCCGTTCCGAACCATACGTTACCGGATAAAACCGGCAGGTTCTCCAGCTGCGCTGGGCGCACTAGCCCGGCCCAGTTCAGGTTCCACGGCCCGCCTGGGCCAGACTTGCGCATCAAGCCGGCAGCGGGCGCGCACTACTGAGCCAACTCGGGAAGAGAGCGTCTTTGCCGTAGCCGGCCTGCGCCGAGCCGTTGAAGCTGGCTTTCAGGTTGGCGCCTTTGATACCGAGCGCTCCGCCCAGATCAAACCCGCTTGGGCGCAGTTGAATTTCACAACATCGCCGGCCGTATTACTCGAATGGACGATGCAGGCCTGCCCGACTACCGCCAATGCTTGCGACCGGTCACGCTCCTTAGCGAAACCGGTGAAGCCGTACGGTTGGCCGTTGGGGTCTATGCCGCAGGACGGCTCCTTGGAGTTGCTGCTCAGGTTGGCGATCACTGGCCCTGGTGTCTGAGCAGGCAGAGAGTTTGTCTGATACGGCAGGACCCAGGTCCCGCCGACCGCGCTTAAAATCTCCAGGTTCGCGTTACCGGAGCACGTGATGGATCAGGCCGGAAAATAGCGCCTAGTCGCGATCAGCTAAGCAATTCTTCGTGCTCGGCCCTGCCGCGATGACGCGGTCCAGGACCACCGGCCTGTGGCCGTAGTTGGTGAACTGATCAAGACCGAACGTCCACGACCGACCGCCGGGCGCGCAGACCGCATCGTGCGGAACTGGATCGTGGACACCATTGCCAGCGGACAACGGGCCATCCGTCGCCGGGCTACCGTGCCTGCCGCCGCACCCGCCGAGGGCAGCCACCGCAACGACCATGACCACTGCCGTAACAGAAGTCCGCGGTGCAGCGTCCGTGCCCTCATTGCTCCGTACTCCTTAATCTGTGCCGCCTACTTCGTTGCCAGCCCGCAAGGCTTGGCATGGGACGGAATGATCCTAGGTAGCCGTCGGCATGCCAAGCCCTTGCGCTTCGGGCTCTTCCGGTACTGAGTGCGAAATCGATCTGAGCGGCGCAACGCTAACAAGCTCCGTCCGCAAATCGCACCGTTCATCAATCACCCGCCGATTTGGTCGGACCAAGTCTCGCCCCACCGGACGTGCAGTCCATCGTGAGGCGGAGCCCGGTGGCTTCCGCTTGGTCGCCAGAAAGGGTTTCACTCACCGATCGCAGGGAATCTCACGCGGTCGATAGCCTGCTGCGGGCTAGACATTGTGTGATAAACTTATTTCCTAGTTTGTCCTTGAAACGGCGACATCGGCGCGAGAATGTACTTTCGGCTCCTGGGCTCGCTTGAGGTATCCATTGACGATGCGGTCGTCGAACTTACCAGCGCCCGCCAGCGAACGATCCTGGCAATGCTCCTGTTGCACGAGGGACGGCTGGTGCCGCTTGACCGGATCGTCGATGCGCTGTGGGACGCGGACCCGCCGACCACCGCCAAGGGCCAGGTCCATACCTGCATCTCGGCGCTTCGACGGCTGTTCCGCAAGCATGGCCATGACGGCCTGATCTCGACCAGCCCGGTGGGCTACACGATGAGCGTCCCGGTCGACTCGCTCGACATCGCCAGGTTCGAAGAGTTGGCCAGTCGCGGCCGGACGCTCGCGGCCGAAGGCAAGTCCGAAGAGGCGGCGGCCGACCTGCGGACCGCGCTCGGGCTGTGGCGCGGCGCGGCAGCGGCCGACGTCGAGAGCGAGCTGGTGAAGACGATCGCGATCCGGCTGGACGAAGACCAGGTCAGGGTCATCGAGGAATGCCTGGAGCTGGAGCTCGCGCTCGGACGGCACCACGAGCTCGTGGCCGAGCTCAGCGAACTTGTGAAGCATCAGCCGCTCCGGGAGATTCTCAGGGCGCAGCACATGCTCGCGCTGTACCGGTCGGGGCGCCAAGCCGATGCGCTCGAGTCGTTCCAGGAGATCCGCACGATCTTGACCGACGAGCTTGGCCTGGATCCTGGTGACCGGCTGACCTCACTCCAGCGAGCGATCCTGGCCCAGGATGGAGAGCTAGATCTGGCCGGTGAGCTTGACCCAGTCGCCACGCCGCAACGGCCGCCCGGTCCGCTCGTGCCGCGCCAGCTGCCCGCCGCGGTCGCCGACTTCACCGGCAGGTCCAAGCTGCTCGCGGACATCATCACGATGTTCTCGGCTCCTGACGAGTTCTCGGCTCCTGACGAGCCGGACGGGCTCCGCTTCCTGCCAGTTGCCTGCCTTAATGGCAAGGGCGGTGTCGGAAAGACGGCACTCGCACTGCATGCCGCCCACGCCGTACGAGACTTGTACCCCGACGGCCAGATCTTCGTCGCTCTGCAAGACGCCGATGGTCAGCCGAGCGACCCGCTCGAACTGCTCGCGCGCCTGCTCAGCTCGCTAGGCCTGCCCGCCGTGTCGCTGCCAGATCAGCTTGAGGACCGAGTCGCCGTCTACCGCAGCTGGCTCGGGGACCGCAAGATCTTGCTGGTGCTCGACGACGTCGACAGCGCGTCGCCGGTCCTGGTTCTGCTCCCGGGGAATCCGAACTGCGGCGTGATCATCACCAGTCGCAATCCGCTAACCAGCCTGCCTGGCGCGCAGCACTTCGATGTCGAGAACCTCGACGAAGACGCCTGCCTCGAGCTGCTCGCAAAGATCGTCGGCCAGGAACGGCTGGCCGCCGAACCCGACGCCGCGCTCCGGCTCATCAGGTTGTGTGACTGCCTGCCGCTCGCCGTTCGCATTGTCGGCGCGAAGCTGGCGACCCGGCCGCATTGGAGCGTCGAGCACATGGCGCGGCGGATCTCAGACGAGACCAGGCGGCTTGACGAACTCGCCCTAGGCGGCATGGGAATCAGGGCGACGATCGCCACCTCGCACTCAGGTCTTAGCGATCCGGCGCGGCATCTGTTCACGCGGCTCAGCCTGCTCGGCGCCGCGGATTTCGCGTCCTGGGTCAGCGCTCCCCTGCTCGGCACGGACATCGACTCGGCCGACGACATGCTCGACGAACTCGTGGCCGCGCGCCTGGTCGAGGTAAGCGTGGACGAAACGGGCTCGTGCCGGTTCCGGCTGCACGACCTTGTCAGGATCTACGCGCTCGAGCGGCTGGCCGCTGATGAGATAGCGGCCGAGCGAACGGCGGCCTTGCAGCGTCTGCTGTGCTGCTGGCTGTCGCTCGCGGTCGACGCCCACCGTCGCGCCTACGGCGGCAGCTACGGCCTGCACGGCAGCGCCGAACTGTGGGTACTGCCTGAACGGGTGCGCGACCAGCTGCTCGTCAGCCCGCTGGCCTGGTTCAGGACCGAGCGAGCGGGACTGGTCCTGGCGATCACGCAGGCCGCCCAGGTCGGCCTTGACGAAGTGTGCTGGGACCTCGCGACGACATCGGTCACGTTGTTCGAGTCGGACTACCGCGTCGAGGACTGGCAGCGAACCCACGAACTCGCGCTCGAAGCGGTCCGCCGCGCAGGCAACCGGCGCGGAGAGGCGGCGTTGCTGTGCTCGCTCGGGAACCTCGCGCTCAACGGCCGGCTAGCCCAGGCACCGTCCTACCTTGAGCCGGCTTTGCGTGCCTTCGAGCAGCTCGGCGACATCGGCGGCCAGGCACTGGCACTCGGGGCGCTTGGTTTCAGCGATCGGCTGAGCGGCAGGCATGAAAGCGCGCTCGATCGCTATCAGCAGTCGCTTGCCGCCTGTCAGGAGGCCGACGACATGGTCGGCGAGGTGGACGCGCTCGCCAATCTCGGCCAGATTCACATGGATCGCGAAAACTATGACGAGGCCAGGCGCCTGCTCGACCAGGCTCTCGTCCGCAGTCGCCGCATCAAGGCCAGGCGGATCAGCGCTCAGACGGAGTTCAGGCTCGGCGAACTCTACCTGGGCACCGAGGACTGGTGGCGGGCCGAGCAGTCGTTCAGGTCCGTGCTGGCTATGGTGCGGGCCGAAGGCGATCTAGTCGGCGAAGCGTACGCGCTCGCCGCGCTCGGCCGGGTCAGGACCCGGCAGGGGCAGCATGAACTTGCCAGCAACGACCTGACGGCCGCGCTCAGCCTCAGCCGGCACATGATAGGCAACCTCGTGCACGGCCGGGTCCTGCTCTCTTTCGCGGAGTTCTGCGTCGAGACGCAAGCGTGGGAAAGAGCGACAGTCCTCGCCAGCGAGGCGCTGGCGATCTTCAGCGAGACTGGCCCCGCACCGCTGATGCGGGCGAGATTCCTCGTGATCAAGGCACAAATTGACGAGCAGGCCGGCAACCCCACAGCTGCCGACGCCGCTCGTCGCGAAGCGCTCGAACTTACCGGAGACGCCGATCCGGTTCTCCGCCGCATGCTTACCGAGCAGGCGGGGAGCATCCATCCGGCCGGCGGCCCGGCAAGTCCAGAGGTGGCGCATCTCGGCGACTAACCCCATGGAGGCCCGTCCGGCGTAGCGGTCGGGCTCTGGGATGGGATGACCGCGTCCACTGAAGTCGCATGCGTTCCGGTCACGTGCACGGCTTGGCGCGTGCTGCGCACCGGATGCGTGGCCGCGTTGGCAATCGAGCCTGTCATCGTCGCGACCGAAAGCGCTGCCGCGATCCCGCCGGCCACCAGAATTCGCCTGATCATCGTTAGGCCTCCAGATCTTCCCTGAGTGGTTTGTGACCGGCTAGCGGGCTTCGCGAGAGGTCGCCGCCAGATGTCACCATCGGTAATCAGGCTGGTGAGGCGCGCTCTCGCGGCATTGGTTGGTGCGATCTCACCTGGCTGTCCTGGCCGGGAGCGGGGCGGTCTCGAACAAGGAGCGCCGCGAGAGCGGCTTGAGAGCGGCCCCGCGCAGCATGAAGCCCGGGCATGTGGCCGCCCTAGGGTTCAGGCCGCTCGCGGCCTGCTGCGAAGGGTTTCAAGCTGAACGTCTCTGTCCGCGTCATCGACGGCATCTACGGCAGGCCGGCTGTCGGCGTGCCGGTTGAGCTGAGCCGCGACGTCAACGGCGCTTTCGTCACGCAGTGGCAGGAGCAGACCGATGACGACGGGCGCATCTCCAGCCTGCGGACTTCTCCGCTGACGACGGGCGCGTACCGGCTCGAATTCGATCTTGACGGCTATTTCCGCGCACTCGGCTACGCCTCGCTCAATTCGGCGATCGGCGTGCGATTCTTCCTGGCCAGCCAGAACCAGCACTACGCCCTGTCGCTGCTGATCACGCCGACAAGCTGCACGACGTTCAAGGACGACTGACCAGCTAGCGACGGCCAGCGTTGATTAGCCAGCACCGAGCAGACAGCCGGCGAAGAGAGCAGTGAGAGCGGCACAACGCAAGATCCCTCACATGAGCCCACAATCACTGCTCACCGCGGCAGCGCCGCGAACCGCGAGCCTAGACGACTCCAAGCCCGCGGGCGCTACGCCGGTGATCTTGCCGCAGACGGGCTTGCTGCTTGACCGCCAGATGCCATACGAGCGCTGGATAGACATCGGCAGGCAGCTCGCATCGGCGGTGAGCTCATCGGCGTGGTGCCTGGGCGACTGGCTGGTGTACGGCGAGACGCGGTTCACCGGCCGGTACCGGAACGCGATCGAGCGAACATCACTCGAGTACAAGACACTGCGTAACTATGCCTGGGTCGCCAGGAAGATCCCGCTGGACAGGCGGCATGAGTGCCTGAGCTTCGGGCACCACGCCGAGGTTGCCGGACTGGCCGAACCTGAGCAGGACTTCTGGCTGCGCAAGGCGGAGTCGCTCAGCTGGTCGAGGAACGAACTGCGGCGCCAGGTGCACGCCAGCCTCGCCGAACGCGGCGCGGAACCGGCCGGGCCCGACGACTCCTGGGAGCCAGGCGACACCGACGAGCCGACGCGCATCGGAGAGCCGGCGCATGCCGACATCAGCAACAACACCGGCACCGGCGAGTCCGGCAGCACCGGCGAATCCGGCGGCACCGGCGAGCAGCCGGATTACGCTGACTTCACGGCTGACCTCACGTCAAGCGGCAGTGACTGCCGCGCGCTGCAGGTCGAGGTCACCGAAGACCAGCTGGAAATGATAAGGCAAGCCGCGAGCAAGGCACAGCTCACCGTCGCCAGGTGGGCGCCGCCGATACTCGAGGAAGCCGCCCGCAGCCTCCTCGATGCCGAGCTAGGCGAAGTACGTGACGACGAATCCGCTGCCGGCCGCGCTGGCAGCCCGAGCGACCGGGCCGCATAAATCTAGGTTCAGGCAAGCAGTCAGGCCCCGGCGATACCGCCGGGGCCTGACTTTGCTGCCCGCCTCCTCTCACTTTCCGACGAGCCGGTCCCCCATCACCAGGTAGTCCAGGTTCATGCCGGCGAACGCACTGATCGCATCTTGCGGCGTCTCCACGATCGGCTGGCCAGCGACGTTGAACGAGGTGTTGAGCAGCACCGGGCACCCAGTCAGGTCCTCGAACTCGGCCAGCGTGCCGAAGATGCGCGGGTTGCTCGCCTGGTCGATTGTCTGGAGCCGGGCGGTGCCGTCCACGTGCGTGATCGCCGGCACCCGCCCCGGCTGCTTCACCCCGGCCACGATCAGCATGTACGGAGTGGGCTGGCTGATGTCGAAATACTCGGCCGCCCGGTGCTCGGCGACGATCGGCGCATACGGCCTGAACCATTCGCGGAACTTCACGTTGTCGTTGAGGTGATCGCGGACCGAAGCCGGGAACGGCGCCGACAAGATGCTCCGGTGCCCGAGCGCACGCGGGCCGAACTCGGAGCCGCCGTCGAACCATCCGACGAGCTTCCCGTCGGCCAGCAGGCCGGCGACGCGCGACGGCAGATCATCAGGCGCCGAAACCGAGAGCCCGGACTCGGCGAGCGCACCAGCGATCCGGCTAGCTGAGTAGTCCGGCCCCAGGTAGGCGTTGGCGATCGACGGCATGGCGTCAAATGGCACGCCGCCGAGTTGGTGGAGCCCGTAGTAAGCACATCCGAGGCTGATGCCGTTGTCACCGGCGGCCGGCACTACAAAGACCCGCTCGAAATCCGTCTCGCGCAGAATCCGGCCGTTGGCCACGCTGTTCAGGCCGACCCCGCCCGCGATGCACAGGTCTTTCGCCCCGGTGCGCTCGGCCAGCGCCCGCGCGCAGTGCAGCAGGGCGATCTCCAGCACCTCCTGGGCGGCGCGGGCCAGCGCGGCCTTGTCCTCGAACGACCCGCTCGAGACCAGCTTGGCGAACGTGGTGCTCACCTGCCTGGCATCGATCCGCACGCCGCCGCCAGGCAGCAGCGTCACCAGGTCAAGAACCTCGTCGACGAAGCGCTTGTCGCCGTACGGGGCCAGGCCCATGGTCTTGCCGTCCTCGCTGACCGGGTACTTCGCGGACGGAGCGAGGTAAGCCAGGCCAATGGCCAGGCTGGCGGCGCGGTAGAAGTGGCCGAGCGAATTGTCCGTGACGCCCGGCTGATAGTAGCCGCTGCCTGATCCGCCCTCGAGGTAGTGCTGGCCGGTGACCTTGTCGATGACCTTGATGCCGGCCGGGCCGGCCTGGAAGAACGTAATGGTCTCCGCTTCGCGGAAGCCGCCGTCCGTCTTGTTCCCCTGGACCAGGCTGCCCGAGTTGTCGGTGACCAGAACCGCCGCTTCGGTGAATCCCGAGGCGGGAAATGCGCTGTAGGCATGCGCCAGATGGTGGTTGATCACCGTCATCCGGTCCCGGAAAGGAAAGTAGAAATGCGGCGGGACGAGCTCGCAGGCAACCGCGTGCGTCACGTCGCCAGCGTCGGCACCGAGTGCGGCCAGGCAGGTACGGCGGCTGAGCCCGGCCAGCAGGTCAGCGCCCACACCGTACTTCTTGCGGGCCAGTCGTTCCTCGTCGAGGGCGACGAGCCGGGTGCCGTCGGTAGCGCAGCTGGACCAGTCATGACCCGATCCGCCGAAGCCGAGGACAATCATGATGGAGGACTCCTTCTCAGGTGAGGGCGAGCTCAGGTGCGGGCCAGCAGCTCACGCCTGGTCGCAGAGCGTGGTCCCGGCGCAGGACTCTGCCGGGTCGCGGGCCAGCGCGTCGAGGATGGTGGCCGTGATGTCCGGGACGGCCGCGACGTTGTCCGCGCGCCGGCCAGCCAGGAATCGAGGGCCTGCGCCGGCCCAGTAGGAGCGCCGCCGGTGCCAGCCGCTCTGCCACGTCCGGTTGACGTGCGTGGCCCACTGCGGGTCACCGAGCGGCAGGTAGCGCCAGTCGGCGGGCTCGAGTATGAGGTCGGGTGCCAGGTCGGTCGCGCTTCCCGGGTAAACATCCTCGCGCCGGCTGACCGCCGCGAACATCGGCAGCCCGGTGCGCGGGTTGATCGCCTCGCCAAGAACGGCCGCGACGTCCTCTCGCACGCTCTCATAGTCCAAGGTCGCGACCTGCCCGTCCGCGTACCGGCCGGCGACGTTGATGTTGACCCCGTGCGTGCCCTGAACCGCCTCGAACGCCTTGGTGCCGCCGAATTCCACCGAGCTTTCACTGCCCGGCTTAAGAAATCCATGATCAGCGAGGATGTCGTTCACTGAGCAATAAGCTCGCAGCGGTCCGAAACCTATTTCCGAGAAAGCAATCACGTGGGTGTTCTCGTCGATACGGCTCATCGCCTCAGCTATCACCGCATCGGCCGTGCGGTACGCCTCGAGCACGGCGCAGTTTTTGCCGTCACCGCGAGCACCGCCGAAATCCTCCAGCTGCTCAAGCTCCTGCCAGTAAATATGGGAGGTGCGGTCGATGCTGGTCAGGTTCACGATCACGACATCGGCACCGTCGTCGAAGAGCGCCATTGCCGCCCGGCCACGCTGCCTATCCGCCTCGAGGAGCTGCGGAAGCAATTCGTCACGCTGCTGCCCGGTCCAGAAGATGGAGACGTCATTTATCGGCCTGATGCCCTGGCCGGCCAGCTGGCGCTGGAGATCACGCGGGTAGCACACGTGCAGGCTGGCGTACATCGGGTAAGTGATCAGCCAGCCGTTCAGCGGCTTTGGCGGGTGGGTGCCGAACAGGCCGATCGAGGCGACCTTGGTGTCCGCCAGATCGGGGCGTTGCCAGAGCAACGGGTAGCGGCCATCACCCGAGGTGAGGACTTTCGGCTGGTACTGGGGGTCGTGACAGGTCCAATAGGAGTAGCAGCCATGGTCAGCGGCGCGCTGGCCGGTCAGCAGGCTCACCAGTCCAGGTGGCTCGTAGGGCGTGCCCTCCGCGTCGAGCGGTCCGCCGGCCCCCTGAGCGGTCAGCGCATCGAAAGCCGGAAGCTGTCCGGCCGCACGCCAGCGCGCGATCAGGCGGGGCTCGGCCCCTTCGGTAATGACAACGATTACTCTCCGCCGGGAAGTCAAGAAATCCTCCGCCATTCCGCTAAAGCCACAAACCGCGGCTCCGCTAAAGCCACTAGCCGCGGCCTGTGCTGACCGGTAACCGAATTTTCAGGTCCGGTTCTCACGATAACTTCTGTCGGCGAGAAAGGCCATGTTGCCACCACGCCGCACCGCGGTGATACTTGGTAAGTCGATTAACACCCCTGCCGATCGCTAAGCCAGGAAGGAAATGATCAGCTCTACGGACCCCGACCCGGACGCTCGGTCGGCTAACGACCGGTGCCTGGGTATTGATTTCGGCGGCACTAAGGTCGCGCTAGCGGTTTCCGGTGTCGGAGCCGGCTGCTGGCGAGGCGCGGCTGATGCCCATTTCCGCTGGCCTGCGCCCGGCAGCCTGGATAGCGATCTGGCCGCCCTCGACGCAGGCCTGGCGACGTTCCGGGCCCGCTTCCCAGCCAAGATCCGGTCCGTCGGCATCGCCCTGCCGGCCACCGTGATCGACGGGCGGGTGCGGGCCTGGCCGAACCGTCCGTTCTGGACCGGCCTCGATGTGGCCGGTGCGTTGCGCAACCGGTTCCCCGGCGCGAAGATCCGGTGGGCCGACGACGGCCAGGCCGCTGCTCTGGCCGAGGCGAGGCAGGCAGGCTGCGACGATCTCGCGTACCTCGGTGTCGGCACCGGCGTCGGCGGCGGGCTCGTGCTGGGCGGCAGGCCCTGGCCGCGGCTGGAGGCCGGCAGCGAACTCGGACACCTCGTGATCGACCGGGCCGGCCCGCTGTGTAAGTGCGGCCGGAGTGGCTGCGTGCAGGCGATCGCGTCGGGGCCCGCAACCCTCGACCGGGCCGCAGCACTGCGCGGCCTCCCGGTGTCGGTGACCGGACTGCGGGCTGCCCATGCGGCCGGCGTGTCCTGGGCGGTCAAGGCCGTCAGCGCGACCGCGGCCGCGCTGGCGATCGTCGCGATGAACCTGACCGAGATCATCTCCCCGAGCGTGATCAGGATCGGCGGCGGGTTCGGCAGCGCGATCACCGGCCTCGTACCCGAGGTCACCGCCGGGGTCGAAGCGCTCGGCCGGCCGGCCCACCCGTGCGCGCCAGTCCAGTCATCGGCGTTCGGCGGCGGGGCGTCGCTGGCCGGCGCGCTGTTGCTAGCGAACGAGCTGCTAGCGAACGAGCTGCCGGCGACCGAGTTGCCGGCAACCGACCAGGAGTGACACATGGAATTCTTTCCGCTCTATATCGACGGTGAGCCGGCTCCGGCGGCCGACGGCTCCACCTTCACCTCCTACGAGCCCGCCACCGGAGCACGGTTCGCGGACGTCGCCAAGGGCGGCCCGGACGACGTGGCCAGGGCGGCGGCCGCCGCTCGAGCGGCGTTCGACCACGGGCCGTGGCCCCGATGGAGCGGCGCCGAGCGAGCAGCCTGCTTGCGGAAGATCGCCGGGAAGCTGGCGGCCGACGCCGACCGGCTCGCCGAGCTTGAGTCACGCGACAGCGGCGGCACGATCCGCAAGACCCGGCACGCCGACCTGCCGGCTGCGGTCGCGGCCTTCGAGTGGTCGGCGCACTGGGCCGAACAGCTCGGCGACACGCTGCCAGCCCGCCCGGGTCCTGGCACGGGCGGCGAGTACCTGCACTTCGCCCCGTACGGAGTCGTCGCCGCCATCGTCCCGTGGAACTTCCCGCTCACGCTGGCCGCCTGGCGCATCGCGCCTGCCCTGGCCGCGGGCAACACCTGCGTGCTGAAGCCGGCCTCGTTCACGAGCGTGACCGCGCTCGAACTCGCCAGGATCGCGGGCGAGTCCGGCCTGCCGGCCGGAGTGCTGAACGCCGTCGCCGGGCCTGGCGCGACCGCGGGCGACGCGCTCGTCAGCGACCCGCGCGTGGACCTGGCCACCTTCACCGGATCTGACCAGGTCGGAAGTGAAGTCGCCGGCACGGCCGCCCTGGCTGGCACGGGCGTGCGCCTGCACCTGGGCGGCAAGTCCGCGAACGTCGTGCTCGCCGACGCCGACCTGGAGCTGGCGGCGGCCGGGGTGGCCTGGAGCATTTTCTTCCACAACGGGCAGATCTGCATGGCCGGGGCCCGCGCGGTCGTGCACAAGTCGGTCTACCGTGACTTCCTGGCGCTGATCGCTGACCGGGCCGGGCGGCTGCGGCTCGGCGACCCGCTCGATCCCGGCGTGGACCTCGGCCCGCTCGTCTCGCGCCAGCAGGTCCGCATCGTCCGCCGGCACGTTCGAGCCGGGCTCGGCGACGGCTCCCGGCTGGTCTGCGGTGGAGACCGGCCTCAGCCGGGCGACCTGCCCGACGGGCTCGATGACCGGGCGTACTACCGGCCGACGGTGCTCGCCGAGGTGCCGGGCGACAGTCCCGCTGCCCGGGAGGAAATCTTCGGTCCGGTGCTCGCGGTCCTGGCCGCCGAGTCCGACCAGCATGCGATCAGCATCGCCAACGACAGCGCCTACGGCCTGTCGGGCGCCGTCTGGTCGGCCGACGACGAGCGGGCCAGGCGCGTGGCCGAGCAACTGCGCGCCGAGCGAGTGTGGATCAACGACTACCGGATGGTGGATCTGAGCACACCATCCGACGCGCCAGCGGCGGACCGGGCGATGACGTGGCTGACCAGCGATCTCAACGACTACCGGCGACGGCATTCGGTCTGCCAGCGCTCTGGGACCGGGCGCCCGGCCAGGCCGCACTTCGACCTGCTGACGCCCGGACTGTGAGTCAGGTGATGAGCTTGCCGGGCAGCGATGCGGTGCCCGGCCCGCTGACGCCGAAGAAGTCCTCGAGCGTCGGGCGGATGTCGTAGATCGACAGGCCGTCCCGCTGGCCGGGCGGATGGCCGGTCCCGTGCAGGAGCACCAGCCCGTCCTCGGCGTGGTTCGCGTGGTCAGGCCCGGTGTCGTTGTCGGCGCTGTACAGGCCCTGGCGCAGGCCGAGGGTGGCTAGCGCCCGGTATCGCAGGTCGCCGAAATACACGATGAGGTCCGGTGGAATGCCCGTGACCTGCGGATACACTTCGTCTGGACGCATGGCCCTGGTACCCATCGGCTGGCCGTGCTCGTCGGGCAGCGCCCGCAGCGCCGTCGCTATCTCCCCGACCGTGCGATCGTAGTCGCGCGGCGACACGGTACCCATTGGCTCGCGCCCGGCGACGTTGAGGTAAATCCGGCCGTAATAGCCGCCTTCGGCCCACGCTGTCGTGCGAGCCCAGTCGACCTGGGCCTTGGACAGCGGGGTCGGCCCGTCTGGCTCAGCGGCGAGCACGAGCAGCCCCTCCTGACGGAGCCATTCGTTGACGCACACCCCGCCGAGCATGGGCTGGGCGCCATGATCCGAGACCACCATGACCGCGGCGTCGTCAGGCACGTCCTCGAGCAGCTGGCCAATGTGCCGGTCGAGTGCTCGATAATATTGGCGGAAAATATTGCGGTAGTCGTTTCCTGGCTGGTAACGCGGATGTTGGGGATCGCAATACCGCCAGAACGCATGATGCAGCCGGTCTGGTCCCATGTCGACGAACCCGAAGAAGCCCCAGTCCTGCGTCGTCATCAGGTGCCGGGCGACCTGGAATCGCTGCTCGGACATGTCGAAGATGTCGCGGGCGATGCGGTCGAGGTCGTCGCCGCGGAAATCCTGAACGTCCAGCCTGTAGCCGCCGGTGAGCCGCTCAAGCTCGTCGCGCAATTCAGGCGGGTAGGTGTAACCGGCCGAGGTCGACGGCGCCATGAAGCACGACACCATGCAGCCGTTGATCGGGCTCGGCGGGTACGTCCCAGGGACGCCGAGCACGACGCTGCGCTGGCCGGCGGCCGACAGGGTGTCCCACAGCCTCGGTGCCGTGATGTCGCGGGCGGTGGCAAACGCGAGCGAAGAGTAGTCGTACCCGCTCCGGTTGCGGAACCCGTAGACACCCAGGTCACCCGGCGTCTGCCCGGACATCATGCAGGCCCAGGCGGGGACGGTGATGGGCGGCACTACGCTGCGCAGGCTGCCCCACGCCGACCGCTCCCGCAGGCTCGTCAGAACCGGCATGTCAGCCGCGAACCGGCCGAAACTCAGGCTCGGGGTGGCGCTATCCAGCCCGATCATCACCAGCCGCTTGGCCATGGAAGTCACCTGACTCCGGCTGACTGCCTGCTGGCATAGCCGAGCAGTTCACGGACCGGGCCGGGGTCGAACGGGTCGTGCAGCTGAATGATGATGTGCTGGGCGCCAGCGGCGACCAACTCGTCGATCTGCTGCTGGCCGGTCAACTCGACGATGAAACAGGTCCGCTCGATCTCATCAGGGTCCCGGCCGACCTTGGCGCACCAGTCGTTAAGTACCTGGTTACTCTCGGCGAAGTTCCACGCCATCGTGTTCCACATGGCGCCGTGCTGGGCCGCGAGCCTGAGCATGACCTTCCGTCCGTCCCCCGCGATGAGCAACGGCAGGTTGCCGACGGGAGGCGGGTTCAGCGCGGCCAGCCTGCGCTTGATCCGAGGCAGCGCCGCCGCGAGCGCCGCCGCCCGATCCCGGCCCGGCCGGAACTCATAGCCGTACTCCTCGTAGTCTCGCTCAACCCAGCCTGCCCCGAGCCCGAGAACCGTGCGGCCGCCACTCAGGTGATCAACCGTCCTCGCCATATCGGCGAGCAGATCGGGATTGCGGTACTCGATATTCGAAACCAGCAGGCCTATTTGCGACGCGGACGTCTCCGCCGCCATCGCGGCGAGCAGTGACCAGCCCTCAAAGTGAGCGCCATCGGGGTCACCGGTCAGCGGGAAGAAATGATCCCAGAGCCAGATCGAGTCGACCCCGAGCTCATCCATCTGCCGCCACGCCGATCGCATTCGCGGCACCGCCGTGTGCTGGGGCACCAGCCAGACGCCCACCTTGAATTCCCGGTCGCCTGAGAATGCGCGGTCGCTCTCGAATTGCTTGGCAGCAACTGATCGCGTATTAGTCATTGCGTTTCTCCTGGATCTGTCTCGCGTTTTCCTGGAGCAGTTATTAATTTTGTCATATCAATGAATGAGGAGCCAGCAATAGGGAGCGAAGCAATGCAGCTGAACGCGATCGACCAGGCGGTCATGCAACTACTGTGGATCGGCGGCGGCCCTGAGCTCCAGGCGTGGCGCGAGGCCCTGCGACCCCAGGTCGAGCTGGCCGAGAGCGAGGCAGCGCTCGACGGCCGTCCCTACGCGATCGCTGGCTCCGGTCCCGGGGCGCTGACTGGCCTAGAACTGGCGGCCTGGCTCACCACCCAGCGACGGGACCGGCGCCGGCGTCCGCCGGCGCACCTGATCGTTGCCGGCTGCCCGCCGCTGCCAGTCGACGCGCCGGTGACGGGCTGCCCGGTCACCGCGTTCGCGGTGGCGGCGGACGACTTGGCCGTTTCGCGCGCCTGCAGCTGGTCGAAAGCGACATCGTCGGCCTTCGGATTGCGGCTGCTCCCCCACCCCGAGGCCTGGCAGAACCCGGGCGCGATGACGCTCCTGAATCTCAAGGAAGAACTCAAGGTCTGGCCCGCCTAGCCGACCGCGCCTTCGGACAGCAGGCCGGCTAGTGCGCGGGCGGCCAGGCGGTAGCCCATCGGGCCGAACCCGACGATGACGCCGGCCGCCAGGGCGGCGAGCACCGATTCGTGCCTGAACTGCTCCCTGGCCCACACGTTGGAGATATGCACCTCGATCCACGGGCAGGGGTAGTTCGCCAGCGCGTCGCGCAGCCCCCAGCCGGCGATCATCAGCGCACCGGGGTTGACGATCGCCCCCACCGTCTCGTAGTTGCTCTCGATGACGTCGATGAGCTGGCCCTCGTCATTGTGCTGGGCGGCGATCACGCCCCAGCCGAAGCCGGCTGCCTCTGCCCGCACCTGCGCCTCGATCTCGGACAAGGTCTCGCTGCCGTAGATGTCAGTCTGGCGACGGCCGAGTATGCCCAGGTTGGGCCCGTTGATCAAAAGCAGGTCAGCCATGGGGCACACCTCGCACCTGCGCGTAGAGATCTTCCAGAGTGACGGCCCGCAGGTCAGCGTCGTCGTCCAGGTCGACGCCGAACTCCTGCTCGAGCACGATCGCCAGCTCCACCATCCGGATCGAGTCGACAGTGACCTGGCTGCCGATCGGCTCATCGACCCGCAGCACCGTGCCGTTCGAGCCGACGATGCCGGCCAGGTAACTGGCGAATTCGCTCAGCGGCATCGTGTTTGCCAGCCCAGTCATGCTGATCTCCTCCGAAGTGGCTTGTCCTGTTCGTAGTCGAGTCCGAGCCGCAGGGCAGTCTCGGCTTTGGCGAGCTCAGCCCCGAGGTACCCGGCGTGGCTTGGCTGGTCGATGACACCAGCGCGGAGCAGGCCGAGCAGCATCGACTCGGCCCTGGCGCCGCGCATCTGATGGGCCGGCCGCAGGTCAGGATGGTAGTGCTCGACGACGATCTGCCTGGCCCGCTGGTCGGCAGAGATCACAAAGAAGCCGCCACCCGCATCGGCAACCCGCTCCCGCCGCCCGCCCGGGCGCAACGTGGCGAACTCGCGCCTGGTACCGGGCGAGGCCCCAGCGCGCCCAGTCACCTCATCACCGTGGCCGTGAGCCAGTGCAAGCACCTGCCTGCGCAGCGGGCCAGGCTCGGACACCCCGCGCAGGTCAGCGAGCTCGACCTGGCGCCTGAACGCGGCGACCTGGGCCGGCTCGACGCTGCGCAGGTACGGCAGGTACCCGGTGGCGCCGATGATGCGCCGGTCCAGGGCTGACATGCCGTTCGCGATCAGCGCGACCAGGCTCGCCCCAGCGCGGAACAGCGGGGAGTCGGCACCGCACACCAGCAGGTGCCTGATCGCGGGCCGCTCGATCACCGCCCAGATCACCTGCTCGATGCCCAGGTTCGCGGTCATCAGCGGCCCGGCCAGGCCGACCCCGGCGCTGCCACGTAACTGGTCGGCCAGGCTCCGGTCGGCCAGCGTGCACACCGCCACCGGCCCACTGCACGCGGCGCCCGCGCTACCAGGTGGCACCGGTGCCCTCGCCGGTGTAAGACCTCGGCGCGCCCCCGGCCGTGACCGGCGGCAGGCTCGAGCTGATCGCGGAGACGTGGGCGCCAAGCCGGTGAAGCGCCTTGCCGACGCGGAGCTGTTCTGACTTGATCAATCTAATTCGGTCGCTGAAATAACGCTCCACATCGGTCACCTGCGCCCGGCGCTTTCCATCGTCCAGGCTGTCATTGAGCACGTCGCTCAGGTTGTCCATGAAGAACGCGTAGTTGTACTGGCCCATCTCCTGACGGACACCGTGCAGCCAGCCCTTGAACTCGGTGATGACGTCGTTGCAGCCGGGAATGGCGCGGAACCGGCGGTAGCTGCGTGAGATAAAGGTCTGCAGCACCACGTTGAACGTCTCGAACTCGAACACCGCGGATTGCTCGGTCATCACCCCGTGCTCGTGGTAGTCGTCGTTGTTGTAGAGCGAGGCGTAATGCCGGGCGAGCAGCCCGACGCGGGGGTCCTTGAACTCGTACCCATACGGGTCAAGCGTCGCCCGGTACTTCTCGTCGAGCAGGCCGTCGGCCTCGATCTTGCTCAAGATCTTCGTTCCCGGGTAGATCTCGAGGCGCTCGGTCATGCGGCGCAGGTTGTGGCCGGCGTTGTCGCGCAGGAAGGCGGCGTTCTGCACCAGCGTCTCCGCCGTCGCGTACGGATGGAACGGTATGAACCCCATGGCCAGGTACAGGCCGTGCTCCCTGAGCATCCTGATGATCGTGACGTTGTCTTCGACCGTGGCGCGCTTTTCCCAGAGCTGCAGTTCCTCCGGTACGCCGGACTCGATGCCGACATTGACCTTCTCCAGGCCCGAGCGGACGAGCAGGTCCATGACCTCGTTGTCGGCCGGCGTGTCCTTCCAGTTCTCCGCGCGCATGCAGACGTTGTAGTAGATGTCAATGTCGCGGTCGAGTATGAGGCTCGCGATCTGGCTGACCCGCTTCTTGCCGACCCGGCCTCCGTCCGGATCTTCGAAGGTCGAGTCGATGAAGTCATAGGTGCGGAACTTGTAGCGTTCGACCAGCTCTGCGACCTCGTCGACGATGTGCTCCGGGCTCCGCCCGCGCCAGGCCTTGCCGTCCTGCACCCGGTTCTTCAGGTGCGGCGCCGAGCAGAACGCGCAGTTCGCGACGCAGCCCCGGCTGGTGCTGACCCGCACGTACTCCAGCTTGTTGGCGTGGGCTTCCAGCTGGTCGCGCGCCGGATAGGGAAGCACCTCGAGGTTGTGGATGAGCGGCCGGGGAGGATTGACCTTGATCTTGCCTTGCTCGTCCCGGCAGCAGGTGCCAGGGACGTCGGTCAGGGAGTCGCCCAGGTACACCCGCTGGGCTAGGTCCAGGATTATCGGCTCGCCCTCACCGGTCGCGACCAGCTGCACGAACCTGTTGTTGTGCAGCACGTCGGGGCCGGCGAACGTGCCAGCCGGGCCGCCGCACACGATGAACGCATCGGGCACCTGCGCCGCCAGTTTCTCGCAGAACTCGATGCAGGTCGTGATGTTGAGGCTCATCAGCGTGAAGCAGACGACCTGCGGCTGGAAGGCCACCAGCTCGGCCACGGCCTGGTCGTGCTCGCCGCGGGTGATCTCGCGGATCTCGGCGGTGAAGCCGACCTTCCTGAGCACGCTGGCCATGTAGGCGACCCCGAGATGCTCAGGCGACATCACCAGGTCCCCGTCGAGCAGGATCAGGAAGCTCACCCGCAGCGCGGCCGGGTCGGTGACTCGCTCGTCCAGTCCGATGTCGAACTCACCCGGGTGCTTCCTGACCGGCGTGATGTCCAGGTCGGTCGGCATAACTTCCTCCAGTCAATCGATGCGATCAGGCGTGCTTCCGACGAGCGCGGCCCGCGTCAGGTCGCGACCGTCGAAGCGACCTGTCCCGGCCTGGGCCGCGCCAAGGCCGCCAAGGACGGTCGGTGCGATGTCCGCCATGTCCACCTGGCCGGCCGGCACCAGTCCGGCGCGGGATGCCCAGGCCAGCGCGTCGCCGCGGGTGTGAGTACCGGTGCGGACGTCGGCACCGGTGAGCCCGGCTGACCGCCAGGCGCCCCGGAGCTGGACTCCGGCGGCAGGAACGGCGACGACGTCGGGGGCCTGGTCGGTGACCGGGCCGTGGTAGATGTCATCGCGCAGGCAGACCTCGCTCATCAGGCGAGGACCGTCGATCTCTGGCCCGACCGCGCCGTCCCGCCAGCGCAGCGCCCGCAGCGCCTCTGCGATCTCGGCCGCCAGCTCGCTAGCCTGGGCCGCAGTGGCCCGACCGGACGCAAATCTTTCTCCAGAATTGATGTAAAAGCGACCAGGGTCGAGCGCGAATACCTGAGTGGAGCCGCCGATAGCCGCCAGCTCGGGTGCGGCGCCGAGCGGGGCCAGCCAGCCCTGGGCGCGGAGCCAGGCGTTGACATGGAACTGGCAGTCCGCCGGGCCGAAGCCGTGGTCGCTGATGATGTACACGTCGGTCGACGCGCCCGCGCAGCAGTCGAGCAGGGCGGCGACCGCGTCGTCGACCTCGCGGTAGAAGTCGATGATCGGCCCGTTCAGCTCGTCGCGGCTGTCGGTCAGCTGACGCCAGAGAAAATGCTGCAACCGGTCGGTCTCGGTCACGACCGCGACCGCGAGGTCCCACGGCTCGGTCGCAAGCAAGTGGCCGTACAGCCGCACCCGGGCGGCCAGCGCCTGCCGCAGCCGGCCGACGAAAGCGCCCGGGTCCGCCGCGACGTCGCCGACCTCGGCCTCGATCTGGTAGCCGAGCCTGCGCATGGCGGCGGCGAGCCTGGGCGGCTGCACCGCCCGCTCCACGAGCGGCGCGACGAATCCGGAGATGATGCCGCCGTTGATCGGCGGTGCCGGGTACGTGCCGGGCACGTTCAGGCTGAGCGTCGTCAGGCCGGCCGCCTCGGCGTGGTCCCACAACGGCGCTGCCCGCAGGTTCACCAGGTTAGGGAAGTAGACCTCATAGCTGCCTGGCCGCAGGTCAGTGAAGCCGTAGATGCCGTGCCGGCCCGGGTTTACGCCGGTCAGGAACGTCGCCCATGACGTTGAGCTGACCTCGGGCACGGGCGCGACCAGCTCGGCCGTGCTGCCCGCGGTGAGCAGCCCGCCCAGGCACGGCAGCACGCCGTCGGCGGCGAGCCGGCGGGTGAGGCTGAGCGGCATCCCGTCCAGCCCGATGACGAGAGCGCGGTTCATGAGGCCTGGGCGGAAGCGGGCTGCCGGTCCTCGACGTAGCTCGCGAGCTTGTCGAGGTCGTCGATCAGGTCGATGGACAGGTCTTCGTCGGCGATTTCGATGTTGAATTCGCCTTCGACCCAGATGAGGTACTCGATGGTGTTAATCGAGTCCAGGCCCAGCGTGGACACCAGGTCCTTGTCCGGAATGGTCTCCGGGTCAACGCCCAGGTCGAGCGCATCGACCATGACCTTGCGGAGCCGGCTCTTGGTCGCGTTCATTCGGCATTCCTTTCCTTCACTCGGTCGCAGCTGGAGAAGCTGGCGGTCAGATGTAGCCCATTTCGCGAAGCATCCTGGCCGTGTACTCGTCCTCGGCCCGGCTGGCGGGTTCGTGGTCCGGCGCAGGCTGGTCCTGTTCCAGGTACTGTTCGGCGCCCGCCGGCACCGAACCGGCGTCGAACGCGTCGAGCACTGGCTCGCCGTGCACGCCCGCCGGCCAGCCGACACCGAGGTCGGCCAGCAAGGTCGGGATCACGTCCACGATCGAGACGGGCTCGCTGAGCCTGGCGGGCTTGCACCGAGGCGACGCCTGCAGCCACAGCCCGGCGTACCTGTGCAGGCCGGTCTGCCAGCTTGGCCGCCACGCGTCGCCGCCGATGCCGGCGCCGACCACGATGCCCTCGTCGTTCGGAATCAGCAGGAGGTCAGGCGCGGAGCCGACGTGCGGGCCCGGATAGGCGACTTCACGCGGCACGACGGCCCTGAACGCCGGACCGCTCCCCGGCCCGTCAGGAAGCGTGATGGCCGAGACCACGCTGGTCGCCTCGGCCAGCAGCCCGTCGCGGTCGGTCACGATGCCGTCGCGCTGACGGCCGGCCAGGTTCACGTTCAGCCCGAAGCTGCCGGGCACCGGCGAGTAGACGGCCGTCCGGCTGAAGTCGACCTCCCTGGTGCCTGCGGCATCGTCGCTCGCGCCGCGGAACCAGCTTGCCTGCCCGGCCGGCTCGGAGCGCCCGTCCGGCCCGGGCCGGGTGGCGAGCAGCCCGGCGGCTTCGAGCACGGTGTTGATGGCCAGTTCATGCCTGCCGACCCCCAGGCCGTGATCGGAGACGACGACCACGGTCGTGTCGTCGTCGACCAGGGCGAGCAATTCGCCGATCGCCGCGTCGACCGCCTGGTAAATCCTGGTGATCGCGGCCTGCCAGCCGCTCCCCGGCGGGGCTGCCTCGTGCCTCGGATGCGCGTCGTCGCAGAAGTGCCAGTAGTGATGGCAGACCCGGTCGACCTCGGTGAAGACCGCCATCACCAGGTCGGCCGGGCGCTGGCGCATCAGCGTGGTCACCGACCTGGTGCGAGCGACGACACCGGCCTCGGCCTCTTCGAGGTAGCCCAGATCGCCGCGGAACATGGTCGCCAGGTCCGGCTGGAAGTGGGCGTCGGCCTTGGTCAGCTCGGTCAGCAGGCTGGCCGGCCGGCAGTAGCGGAGCGTCTGCTCCAGCGGCCAGGTGATCTGGTAGCCAGGCAGGTCCCTCGGCGGGTGCGACATCGGAATGTTGATCAGCCCCAGGCTGTAGCCGGACCGGGCTAGCCAGTCCCAGGCGTTCGACCGGCCGAGGTCGCCCGACTGCCTGATGACGGCGCCGTAGTCGCGGTCCTGGGTGTCGAAGAACTGGTAGATGCCGTGGCCGCCCGGGTGGCAGGCGGTGACGAAGGAACTCCAGCCAGGCGCGGTGTGCGCGGGCCAGGTGCAGGTCGTCTTCGCCGAGATGCCGCGTCGCAGCAACCCGGCGAGCACCGGCAATTGCCCGGCGGATATGAGCGGGTCAATGAGATCAAAACTCCCGCCGTCTATACCTATGATCAGCGCCTTGACGCGGGTCGGGCTGCTCACGTGCGCACCTGTTTCCTTTCGGCATTTGGCCTGCGGAGGACCTTTACAGCCCGGCACGAGCATGGGCAGACGGCCGCTCGCCAGTCAAGGCCGGCGGCACCGCCACTGGACCCGAGCAGGCCGCACAGGCTGGGCAAATACGTCTGCTGGGATGTCCCGCCGGCGGGACACGGGCCCGCCTGCCGACCTTGACGCCGCCGAATGGGCGCAGCTACAACGAATCAGTAGGCCTGATATGCATCGCTAAAGAAACGACCTCTAGAAAGGTCCACAATGAGCGGGCAATTGCCACGAGTACGCGACTTCCCGACCTGGCCGCAGTTTGGCGATGAAGAGCGGTCAGCTTTGCTGCGCGCTCTTGATCAAGGTCAGTGGTGGCGAATGGGCGGCTCGGAAGTGGACAACTTCGAGCGCGAATTCGCCCTCTATCACGGCGGCGCGGCGGCACTGGCGGTCACCAACGGCACGCACGCGCTTGAGCTCGGCCTCGAACTGCTCGGCGTTGGTCCGGGCACGGAGGTCATCGTCCCGGCGTTCACGTTCATCTCGTCGGCGCTCGCAGCCCAGCGGCTCGGCGCCGTTGCGGTCCCGGTCGACATCGACCCCGGCACCTATTGCATCGACCCGGCAGCCGTCACGGCCGCGATCAGTCCCCGCACGAGGGCGATCATGCCGGTGCACATGGCCGGCCAGATCGCGGACATGGACGTGCTGCCGAAGATCGCCGCCGACGCGGGCGTCGACATCATCCAGGACGCCGCCCATGCCCACGGTGCCCGCTGGCGCGGCCAGCGAGTCGGTGAGCTCGGCTCTATCGCCGCCTTCAGCTTCCAGAACGGCAAGCTGATGACGGCCGGAGAAGGCGGCGCGCTGGTCTTCGGCGCGCAGGAGCAGTACGAAGAGGCCTTCCTGCGGCACAGTTGCGGCCGGCCAAGGACCGATACGAGCTACTTGCACAAGACAACTGGCTCGAATTACCGGATGAACGAGTTCTCGGCCAGCGTGCTCCGCGCCCAGCTCGCCAGGCTCGATGGCCAGATCGACGTCCGGGAAAAGCGCTTCGAGCTGCTTTTCGACCTGATCGACGCCATTCCCGGAGTCGAGCCGCAGGTCAACGACCCGCGCTGCGACCGCAACCCGCACTACATGATGATGTTCCGCGTCCCTGGCATCGGCGAGACCGGACGCAACGCGCTGGTCAAGGCGCTGATCAGCGACGGCCTGCCGGCGTTCGTGGCCTTCCGCGCCGTCTATCGCACCGAGAGCTTCTGGCGCGGCGGCGCACCCGACCTGACGCCCGATGAACTGGCCGCGAGGTGCCCGGTCGCCGAGACGGTCGCCAACGAGACCATCTGGCTGCATCACCGGGTGCTACTCGGGACCGACGAGCAGATGCACGAGGTCGCCGCCGTCATCGCTGCCTGCCTGCGGAAGTCGTGACCCGTGCCTAGCTCGCGAGCACCCGAAGTCGCCATCATCATCCCGGCCAGGGACCGGGCGGCGTCGCTGCGGCTGACCCTGACCTGCCTGGCGGGCCAGCCCGGAATCGAGACTGCCCAGGTCATCCTCGTCAACGACGGCGGCGACGAGCAGATCGCCAGTGCGGCGGCACGCGCGAGCACGCAGCTGAACTTGACCATCGCCGCAGGCCCGCGCCGGGGCCGGGCGGCGGCGCGCAACACCGGCGCGGCGCTGGCTACGGCGCCGCAGCTGATCTTCCTCGACAGCGACATCCTCGTCAGCTCGCGGTTCGTCGCCGCGCACCTGGCAGCAGCCAGCGACCGGTCGTTCGGCCACGGCCAGTTGCGCGAACTGCCGACAGCCAGGCGCCTGCTCGCCGAGCTCGCCGATACCTCATTCGACGCCATCGGCCTGACCAGGAACCGGTTGCACGCCGGGCAGGCCGGCCGGCATTACCGGCTCACCGCTAACGCGCTCGAACGGGCGATCGAGGCGATAGACGACGGCAGCATCGCAGACGTCGCGCCCTGGCTTGGCTGTGTCGGCGCCAACGTCTGCGTGCCGCGCCGGGAGTTCGAGCGGGTCGGAGGCTTCGACGAGGACTTCGGGGTCACGTGGGGCTGTGAGGATCTGGAACTCGGTTTCCGGCTGCACGCTCACGGGCTGCGCCGCAGGCTCGTCCGCCCAGCGGCAGGTATTCACCTCAGTCACGCCCGTCCTGGCCGGTGGGCTGAGCACGCCAGCAACCTGGACCTGTTCATCGCCAAGCATCCGGTGCCGTCGGTGCGAGCGCTGACCGAGCTGCTCAGCGCCGGAGGAAATCCTCGGCTCTATGCCGAGGCGGTGGCGACCGCTGGTCGCGCCGAACTTCTTGTGCCGAACTGACCAGCCAACGGAGGAGAGCTAATGCCTAAAGTCATGCTGGGCAACGACCTGGTCATCAACGAGGACTCGTGCAACCTCTCGTGCGAGTACTGCCTCACCGGCCAGAGCAACCTCAAGGACAATCACCGGCTGCAGCTGATCTTCCAGCCGCCGAAGCGTGACACCTACTCGCCTGGCACCGAGCTGGCCGAACGGGTCGACACGGTCGCCGACCGGCTGCGGACGCGCTTTGACCTGCCGCTGCTCAAGGTCACCGGCGGCGAGATCTTCGTGGTCAAGGGAATCATGGACTTCCTGGCCAAGGAGGCGGCCAAGTACGAGGTGCTCGTCGTCCAGACGAACGCCATGCTGGTCAAGCCAGAACACCTCGAGCAACTGCAGTCCTTCGGCAACGTCGTCATGCAGATCTCGCTGGACAGCCACCTGCCGTTCGGGAACAGCTATCGGGTATCGACGGTCGCGCAGCACGAGAAGCTCATCGCCTCGATCACCCGGATCCTGCGGTCGGGCCTGGCCACGGAGATCTATACGGTGCTCAACGACCGCAGCGTCACCGAGCTTGAACAGTTCGCCGGCTGGCTGTCCGGGTTTGAGCGCGCGCCGGTTTTCTTTCCGTTCCCGGTGCGCGGCCCGGACGCCGAGCAGTTCAAGGTCAGGCCAGACCAGGTCAGCCTCATTGAAGGCTTCGCGGCGAAATACGACAAGTATGCGGACGTGCTGCCGCCGCCCGCCTACTTCAAGCGGCTGATCAGGTTCTATACCGAGGGCCGCAGAAACTTCCGCTGTCATCTCCCCCGGCTCGTCGTCTCGACGTTCAGCGACGGAGTCGTCACTCCTTGCCCGAACATCTGGTTCTCGGACATGGGCAACGTGCTGGAGACGCACGCTGGTGATGCCGCTGACGGTGGCGCCGACCCCGTGCTCGACCGGATCGGGAAAACCGGCATGTACAAGGCGCTGCTTGCGCCCAAGCCGAGGCTGAACGCTTGCCACGGCTGCTTCACGCCGTGGGACACGCTGTCGATGTACTTCGACGACGAGATCACCCTGGACGAATTGTGCGCGGCGCCGACGTATTCACCTGACCGGATCAGGCAGCTGCTGGCGCAGATGAAGGCCGACTATGTCGCCGGCCAAACTGACTGACTGCGTGCGGGCCCTGCCGGGCCCGCACCAGGTGACAGCCAGCCTGACCGCGGCTGACCTGCTGGCGCGGGTCAGCCGCGGAGCGGACGCGTTGCGACGGCAGGGGATCACGCCCGGCGAGGCGATTGGCCTCGCGTTGCCCAACGGCGACAGCTGGATCGTCGCCTGCCTCTCGCTGCTCGAAGCCGGTGCCAGGCCATTGCTGATGGCGCCGGAGACTCCGGGTCCTGAGCGGGACCGGCTCCTGGCGAAGGCAACAGGGACCCGCTTGGTGACCTGCTCCGGTGGCGAAGTCGCCGATCTCGGCCTGTCCGGTAACCCCGGACTGACCGATGACCTCGGCCCGGGCGGCAGCGTTCGGCCCGCCGTCGCCGGCACCGTGCTGCTGGCGACCTCGGGCTCGACCGGGCAGCCCGCACTCGTATTGCGCGACGAGGCGTCGCTGCTAGCCGAAGCCGAACGCTACCGGCGGCTGCTCGACCTGGACGGCACCGACCAGTTGCTCTTGCCGCTGCCCCTCTGCCACGCCTACGCGCTGGGCTGGCTCGCGGCGGCGCTGGCGACCGGCACCGCAGTCGAGGCGCTCCAGCCCACGGCGCTCGGAGCGATCACTACCCGCATGCTGGGCGGCGCGACGGTGGTCGCGCTCGCGCCCGCGCTGGCGCGGTTGCTCGCGGCTCGCCGGGTCAAGCGCGGCGACCGGGCCAAGGCGCCCGATCTGCGGATGGCGATGGTCGGCGCCGGCCCGGTCGATCAAGGGCTCGAAGAGACGTTCCGCACTGCGTTCGGCCTGCCGACCGCCAGGAACTACGGCTCGACCGAGACTGGCGCGCTGTTCGCCGGCCTTCCAGGAACGGCTGGGCTGCCACCACTAGGCATCGGCAGGCCGATGCCCGGCGTGGATTTCAAGATCATCGGCGGACACGGCCGCCGGTGCGCGCCAGGCGAGCCCGGCGCGCTCAAGATCAGGCTTGGCGCGACCGAGGCGTGGCGCGACACCAAAGACCTGGCGCTCGAGGCTGATGGCCAGGTGCTGATCATGGGACGCCGGCAGCAGGCGATCAGGCGCGGTGCCCGGTGGGTCGCGCCGCTTGAGGTCGAGGCCGCGCTCCGGGAGCATCCCCTGGTCAGGGACGCCCATGTACGAGCGCGGCCAGGCGGTGCGGACGGCGACGACATCATGATCGCCGACGTGGAAGCGACCGACAGCCGGCGGCTGAGCAGCGCCGACCTCGCTGCCTTCGCGCGAACCAGGCTCGCGCTGCACAAGGTGCCGACCCAGATCCGGATCAACGAGCAACTTGACCGCACGCCGGCCGGCAAGATCGTGAGTCCCCGCGTGTACCGGCTCGCGGGTACCGGAGCGCTGCAGGAAGCGGCCCGCGCTTACCGGCGTTCGGAATTGCTCTTCGCGTTAGCTGACCTCGGCGCACTCGAATCGCTCGAAAACGGCGCGAGTGCCGACGACCTTGCCGCGTCGCTCGGCGTCAGCAGCCGCGAGATCGAATGGCTGCTGCAGGTCGCCGCGAACCTCGGGCTGCTGTCGATTGCCGACGACAGGGATCCGGCGGCGGGCGGCAACGGCCGGCCGCGTGTGGCCGGCGAGCCGGCGGCATTCATCGAGCTCGAGGCGATCTTGTCCGGCACCTGGCTCCACCGCACCGCCATTGCCGACGTTGTCCGCACCGGCATCGCCGGCCGCGGCTTCGACACGGGGCCCGCGCAGGCGCGCCTGGTCGCGGCTTACTCCCTGGCCATGCACGACGCCGCCGCCGCGCAGCGGACGGCGCTGTGCTTGCGGCTGACCAAGCACCTGGCACGCAAACGGATCGTGGAGGTGTCGGCTGGCCCGGGCCGCTACCTCGACCGCCTCCTGGCCGCCGATCCGTCGGCGACCGGCTGGCTGGTCCAGCTCGGCTCCCTGGCCGGCGAGCCAAGCCAGACGGTCAGGGAAGCCGTAGCGCAGGGCCGGGCCGTGGTTTGCGGCGAGCCGCCGAGCCACGACTTCGATCTGTGCGTCGTCGCCAACGGCATTCATGGCCCGCACCCTGGCAGCGACCTTGGCTGGCTCGCAGACCGGCTGCGGCCGGCGGGCGTGCTGGTCGTAGATGACGTGTTCCTGCCCGCCGACGGCGGCCCCGGCAGCGAACTCGGCCTCGACTGGCTCACTCACGGCGGCATCGCCTGGCGGACCGCGGCCAGCCTGGAGGCCGGCCTGACGGCCGCCGGATGGCAGGTCACGCTGCAGCGCCGGCTCGGAACATCCCACTGTCACGTCCTGCTCGCCTCTGGAGGCTAATCCGATGACCAACTCAGCAATCGACGGCGCAGCGCACCGGCGGACGCGCTACGGACTCGACGGCCGGCTGGCACTCGTCACCGGCGCGTCCGGCAACCTCGGCGGTGCCTGCTGCCGAGAGCTGGCCGCGGCCGGCGCGACCGTCGTCGCCGCTTACCACTCGAACAAGGACGCGGCCACCGCGCTCGCCGACGAGATCAGCTCGGCGGGCGGCACCTGCGTGCCGGTGTGGGCCGACCTCAGCGACCCGGCCGGGCCAGACGACCTGGTCGCGACGGTGCAGGACAGCGTCGGCCGCGTCGATCTGTGCGTCGCCGCCGCCGGCGTGCGGGTGCGCCGCCCCGCCGTCGCGACCGACGCGCGCCTGCTGTCTGAGCTGCTCGCCGCCAACGTTCACGGCGCCCTCTCGGTGGCCAGGGCTTGCCTGCGGCCGATGATCAGGGCCCGCTTCGGCCGCATCGTGCTCTTCGGCTCCACCGCCGGGGTCAACGGCCTGCCCGGCCACAGCGCCTACGCGGGGACCAAAGCCGCGCTCGGCGCCTGGGCGTCGTCAGCCGCCGGCGAGGTCGGCGGACGGGACATCACGATCAACGTCGTGGCACCCGGCGCGATCAGGGCGGACGCCATGGACTTCCACACAGCCGCCGAAAGAGACCTGGTCCTGAAGTTCATCGGCGCCGGCCGATTCGGCGAGCCTGACGAGGTCGCGGCGCTGGTGTCCTTCCTGTGCACCCCGGCCGCCAGTTACATCAACGGCACGACGATCCGCGTGGATGGCGGAGCCCGGTTCTGATGCCCGCCCCCCAGATGATTTCCGCCCGGCCCGGCACCGGCGTCATCAAGGTCGCGGTAGTCGGCCTCGGCTGGGCCGCGCTGACGATCTGGCTGCCTCTGCTCACCGAGCACGACAGCTTCAGGGTCGTAGCCGTCGCCGATCCGGAAGCTGAGGCCAGGACGCAGGGCGCCGACGCCGCCGGGGGCGATGTGCTGGCCGTCGCTGACGCGGCCGCGTTGCCCGCCGACGAGGTCGATCTCGCGATCGTCGCGGTGCCCAACCGGCTGCACGCGGCGATCGCGGCGACGTTGCTGCGCAAGGGCATCGCCGTCTTTCTCGAAAAGCCCGTGTGCCTCACCACGGCAGAAGCGGCCCTGCTCGCCGACGCCGAACGCAGCGGCGGCGCACTCCTGCTCGCCGGCAGCGCGGCCAGGTACCGATCAGATGTCGGAGCCCTGCGCGAGCGGATGGCCTCGCTCGGTCCGGTCAGGCACCTGGAGCTGAGCTGGATCAGGTCACGCGGCATCCCGGAAGGCAGAGGCTGGTTCACCAGGCGCGACCTGTCCGGCGGCGGCGCGCTTGTCGATCTGGGCTGGCACCTGCTCGACATCGGCTTCCTGCTGGCCGGCGAGCAGCGGATCAGGGACGTGCTTGGCACCACGTCAGCGGATTTCCTGCCGCAACCGGACTGGCGGGCGGCCTGGCGCGCCGAGGATACCGCCACCGGCCCTCAGGCAGTCAGTGATGTCGAGGACGCGGCCCGTGCCCTGCTGATCACCGACGAGGGCGTCAGCATGTCCCTGCGCGCTAGCTGGGCCTCGCATGAAAGCCGCGACCTCACGCAGATCGTCGTGGAAGGCAGGGCAGGAACGGCGCGTCTTGACTGCACCTTCGGCTTCAGCCCCAACCGGCTCCCCGAGCCGTCTCTCACACTCCAGCGGGAGGGGCGCACGGAGTCGGTGCCGCTGCCCGCGGAACAGGTGGGCAGCGAGTACCGCAGGCAGGTCGCCGCGCTGCCCGCGCTGCTGCGCGATCCCGGACTGCGCGGCCGCGCGATCGCGGAGGCCACGCGGACGGTCGAGGTCATCGAGCGGCTGTACGCGGCCGCCGGGCCGCCGAGGCCGCGCGCCGACCGCGCACTTCCCCCGGTCACCGCCCTGTCCGAAGTGCGGCAACTGAGATCTGCCCTCGCCGACACGGTGAGCGGCGACAACTTCGTGCTGCACGGTCGGATACGTTCTGGCGAGGCTCATCTCACCAGCGCGTGGCCGCGAATCGAGGCCGCGTTCCGGCTCGCCATCCTGGCTGCGGTCGGCCTGTCCTACGGCAGCAGCCGACGCGTCGTTACGCTGCTCCAACTCGATGACACCGGACAGCTCGATGCGTCCGAGCGTTATGTCCGCATGCTTGGCCTCTCCCGCGTGATCAGGACCGCTGCAGGCGACCAAGACGAGGTCGCCCGTGCCGAACGCAGGCTGGCCAAGCTCGCCAAGCTGCCAGGCCCCGCGGGACCGGACGGGCCGGCGACCGCGTTGCTGACCCAGCTCAGGCATGCGATCGCGCTGATGCGCGCCTACGGCGAGCAGACTCAGGCGATCGACCGCACGCTGCGCGCCGCGACGTACCTCGCGGCCGGGGCTGACGGCCAGGCCGGCGGCAGCCAGCTTGAACTGGACCGGCGGGCAGATGAGGTCTACGCCACGTTCGCCCACGCGCTGACGATCGAGGCGATGCCGGACTTGCTGCCGTCCACGGTGGCCAACCCGGTGATACTGCGGCTGCCGCGGCCGGGCGCCACCCCAGCCAGCGTCGCGAGGTTGTGCGCGCACCTCGATCCGCTGCGTTCGCCGGGCCGGTTGCTGATCATCATTAATTCCTCAGCGGTACTGACGACCCCGGCGTTGGCGGCGCAGGCAGCAGCGGTCAGGCAAGCAGGTCACCGCCCGATCTGGCTCTTCGACTGCCAGGTCGCCGCCTGGTGCCAGGGCGGCGCCGGGCCAAGCCAGCTCAAGGCGGTCATCGACCGTCTCGCCAGCCAGCACATCACTCTGAGCGGCATCTCGATACCGATCATGGGGCGCCATCTGGAGCACATCGCGCGCATCACCGAGGTTCTCGCCGAGCAAGGCCAGCAGGCACAAGGCGCACGGGCCGTCGAGGTCCGGCAAGCGAAAGGAGCTTGAGATGAAATCCGCCTATTTCTCGCACGTCTGGGGGCGCCCAGGGCAGACCCCCGGGCAGCGGTATGACGAGCTGTGGCACGAAGTCGAGCTGGCGGAGGAGCTTGGCTTCGACTACGCGTTCTCCGTAGAGCATCACTTCACGCCGCACGAGAGCTGGATGCCGTCGCCGGCCATCTTCTGCGCGGCGGCAGCGATGCGGACCTCGCGGATCAGGCTCGGCCCGATGGGCTACGTGCCGCCGCTGTACCACCCGCTCAGGATCGCCGAAGAGGTCGCGACCCTCGACCAGCTCACCGGCGGCCGGCTCGAGGTCGGGCTCGCCTCCGGGGTCACCGACGATTTCTTCGGCCCGTACGGCGCGGATTTCGGTCAGCGCCGTGAACTGACCCAAGAGAGCGTCGACCTGGTCAGGACGGCGCTGAGCACCGACGGCCCGTTCGACTTCGCCGGCCCGGCGCACGCCATGTCTGACGTCAGCCTGTCGTTCGGCGCGGTGCAGAAGCCGCACCCTCCGCTCTGGGTGCCGACGACCAACAGGGCCACGCTGAGGTACCTGGCCAGCATCGGCGCGCACACCTCGGCGACCATGCTGCTGCCGCGATCAATGCTCGGCACCGTCTACCGTCACTATGTCGACTGGTGGCGAGCGGCCGGGCACCCAGGGGAACCGAACATCGGCTACTGGACTCTCGTGCACGTCGCGCCGACCGATGAGGAAGCAGAGAGCCGCGCTTACCCGCACATCGTGCACACGCTGACCAAGACCCTTGGCTACGGCCAGGCCGACGCTGGCCGATCAGGCTCGGCGGTCGCCGGCTCGAGTGGCCTGAACACCGCCGAGATCCTCAAGCATGCCGGGGACGTGTCGTTCCTGCGCCGCCACAACCTGGTGTTCGTCGGCTCGCCAGAGACGGTAGCCAGCCAGATCAAGGCAGCGGCCGAAGAGGGCTGCTTCAACACCGTGCTCGCCGAGCTGAACTTCGGGCATCTGACCGAGGCGGAGATCGAGTCGTCCGCGACCCTGTTCAGCACCGAGGTGATGCCGGCCCTGCGCGAGGAGCCTGGGTCGCAGGACGAGGTGTACAGCGCGGCCGAGTCGGCCCTCGTCGCCGACCGGCTCGAGGCGCTTGGTTACATCGAATGAGCAGCACGCTCACCTCCCCGGCGCCCGCGCTGACCTGTTCGGCCGACCGCCTTCACTACCTGATCAGTAAGGTACGCAGCGTTCCGGACGAAGCGCGCCGGTTCGCGGTCACCGCGGCCGGCGCCCGAACCGCGCACCGGCTCGACGCCAGCCAGCTCAGCGACCTGGTCGAGGCGGGCCTGCCGTCGGTCGGCCCGACGGACGCAGCTGACCAGAGCCTGTTCGATGACTACGACTTAGGCAACATCGCGCTGCATCTCGGGCTGATGTCGGTTCGCAGGAGGGCGATCAGGTCGTGGACGAACGCGCTGCGGCGGGCCTGCGAGCAGGAGACCACCCGGGTCAGGGTCGGTTTCGTGCCAAGGTGCCCGGTCGCCGGCCACGCCGGGTCGTGCCGGTACAGCGTGCTCGGGCCGGGCGGGCGCCGCGAGGTCCATGAAGGCGCTTCCAACGGCACCGATCCGGTGGCAGCGGTCGACCTGGATCTGGCCTGCACCTGGCCGGAGGTGGGACCGGCAGCCCGGGCACTCATCGAAGAACTCGCGGACGTCGACTTCTTCATACTCCCCGAGGTCGTCAGGTGGGATCCGGCGTTCATGCGCACCGCCCGCATCGCCGACTGCGGCGGCGCGGCCGAATGGCTGGTCGCCGAGGGACGCAGGCGCGGGCTCGAAACCCGGTTCTCCTTCGGCCTGCTGGTCGCCCGGCCATACTCCACTCCGCACTGCTGGGCCGAGTTCCGCACCGAGGGCGTCTGGGTGCCGGTCGACCCGCTGCTGATCGGGGTGATTCGGTCACTCGGTCTGGAATCGTGGCCGCTGCACCACTCGATTGGCCCGATCACGAGCCGGTTGTGCAGCCGGTTCACCAAGCTAGTCGAGCACGACGGGGTCTGGACGCCCTTGTCCCTGCCAACCCAGTGGCTGCCGTGAACCGGGGTGGCTGGCCGACCGGGCGGCTCTCGGCGGTGGTCTTCGATCTCGACGGCGTGCTGGCCGACAGCCTCGACGTGATGCGGCAGGCGTTCACCGCAGCCTACGAGGAAGTAGTGGGCGCTGGCGAGGCGCCCTTCGACGAGTACCGCAGCTACATGGGAATGTATTTCCCTGAGATTCTGCGACGTATGGGTTTGCCAGCTGAAATGGAAGACCCCTTCGTCCGGGTGAGCGCCGAGCTTGCCAGTGAGGTACCGGTCTACGACGGCGTGCGGCCCATGCTGGCGCAGCTGCGTGCCCGCGGACTGCGGCTCGCCGTCGCCACGGGCAAGAGCGGTGCCCGGGCAAGAGCGCTGCTCGGCGAACTCAAGCTGATTGGCCTCTTCGACGCCGTCGTCGGCAGCGACGAGGTCGCGAGGCCAAAGCCGGCGCCGGACATCGTAGTGCGGGCGCTCGCTAGCGCCGGTGCGCCCGGCGCGCCTGGCGGCCGACCGGGCGTCGCCGCCATGGTGGGGGACGCGCCCGCAGACATGCGCAGCGCCCGCGCCGCCCAGGTGGTTGCCATCGGGGCGCTCTGGGGCACCGACGACAAGGCGGCCTTGCTGGCCGCCCGCCCCGACGCAATCGCCTACCAGCCATCCGACGTGACCGCGCTCTGCCTCCCAGCCTCGAAGCTGGCCAGCTAGCGGTCGCGCGCAGAGCACTGGCCAGATATCTCGGCCAGGGCGGCGAGTACGTCGGCCGCCGCCACCTTGGTCACCAGCTCGGGACCGCGCGGCCCGTCGAGCACGAACGTCAGGCTTCCGGAAGCCTTTTTGTCCAGCCGCATGATCGCGACCAGCTTGTCCAGGTCAACGCCAGCAGGCAGGCCGGTCGGCAGGCCGTATCCGGCGACGACCTCGACATGTTCGCGCATCCGGGCCGCGCCGATGCGACCCATCCGGCCGGCCAGGCGGCCGGCGAAAACCGTACCGATGCCTACTGCCTCGCCGTGCCCGATCTCGAAGTCGGTCGCGATCTCGAGCGCGTGCCCGAGCGTGTGGCCATAGTTCAGCAGATGCCTGCCGGTGCCCCGTTCATCTTCGGAGACGATCTTCGCCTTCATCCGGACGCTAGCCGTGATCTGGTGAAGGAGCGGCTGCCCGCGCAAGTCGCCGGTACCGATGAAATGACCACGGGCTATCTCACCGTAGCCATTGACCCACTCACGCTGTGGCAGTGTACGCAGGAAATCCGTATCGCAGAATACTGCTGCCGGCTGCCAGTAACAGCCGACGAGGTTTTTGCCCTCGGGGAGATTCACCGCAGTTTTGCCGCCGACGCTCGCGTCGACCTGCGCCAGCAAGGATGTCGGCAAATGGACCACGGGGATGCCGCGATGATATAGCGCGGCAGCTAAGCCCGCGACATCGGTCGTCGTGCCACCGCCACAAGCGACGACGACGTCCGCCGCGGTCATGCCCAAGTCCGCGAACCGCCGGCACAACGTCTCGACAACCGCCATCGTCTTGATGCGCTCGCCATCGCCGATCCGCACGACCGTCGTGGGTATCCCCAGGTCAGGAAGCCAGTCGTCCGGCCTTGAGGTCACGAGGGCGGCACTGCGGGCGTTGCGGGCGCCGATCTCCGCGGCCGCGAACTGCCGCACTCCTGAGCCTATAGTTACCTCGTACGAGCGATCGGCGAGAGTGACCTGCACGAGCCTCGCGTCAGGGCAGCTCGCGCGCCGATCGCGACCCGGCAAGGTGCGCTGACTGATCATAAATTCCTCCGACCTCTCATGCTTACCTATATTTTATCGAGATCGGCATCGATATAGCAGCCTGTCCAAGCTCGTTACGTTTGGCGGCCGCAATTTCATTATCGCCATTCCATGAGTTACCGCCTGCTGGCAATAGCGGAGAACCGTCGCGGCTGATGCGGTGACGCTGAGGGTCGCGGGCGGTCGTCGTTCGGTTAAGCGGAAGACTTTGGGGTGCTATTTGACGTTTTCTCTTCCTGTTAATTGTCCGGGCCGCAACTGGCTGAGGGAAATCCGTGCTTCCGTAACACCGGGCCTGTCAGCATCAGGTGATCTCGTCAGGCGGCGAAGCCGCATCAGCTACCGGCGCCCAGGTCTTGTGGCCAGTCGCCCTGGCCTTCGCAAAAGCCGCTCGGGCGCCAGCGACATCGCCCTGCTCCCTGAGCAGGACGCCCAGGCCCACCATCGCAGCCGGCACCCAGGTCTTGTGGCCAGTCTCGATGGCCTTCGCAAAAGCCGCTCGGGCGCCGGCGGCATCGCCCTGCTCTCGGAGCAGATTCCCTAGGCCCACCATGGCAGCCGGAGCCAAGTCCTTGTGGCCGCTCTCGATGGCCTTGTCAAGACCCGCTCGCGCCCCGGCGGCATCGCCCTGCTTCGGTGGCTGGTCGCCCGGGCCGTCGGCGGTATCACCTTGATTCTGGAGCAGAGTGCCCAGGCGCACCATGGCGATCGGAGACCATGAATTGTCGCCGGTCGCGATGGCCGCCACGTACGCCGCTCGCGCGCCGGCGGCATCGCCGTGCTCCCGGAGCAGATCCCCCCGGTCCACCATGGCTGCCGGAGCCCCGGACTCCTGAGCAGTCTCGATGGCCTTCTCGGCGCTTTGCGCCTGACCTTCTTCTCTGGCCCTCAGATTCGTGATCGCTAACTGTTTTGCGCGGTTACCTAATGCGCCATCTTCGATACCGTCCGTGCCCATAAAGCCGACTCCCGGTATTCCGCATCCAGCGTCAGGAATATTGCTTTACCTTTCCACCGCCAGGCGCGCTTGGCAAGCCTCATTGAGGCGTTCAGAATATGCACCCGGGAAGGTATTGGTGCCGCACATCACGGGTTCGACCGCCAGCGAGCGACGCAGCGGAAGCTGAGGGCTCGGGCGGTGCGATATTCTGGGTGGGCAAGGCGTAGATGGGGACGAGTACGGTCGCACGCAGTCGGGAGCGACCCGGGGATGGTGTAAGCCCGGGGACGTGCGCGGCCGGAAGATCACCCCCGGAGTCGCCGGAAGAAAGGCTCGCGAACCATCACGCCACGAGCCCGGTAGAACCGGCCGCACCTTAAATGAGCGGGTCGTCGTGCGCGGCCAAGGAGGGTGGTACCGCGGGGCCGAAGGCCTCGTCCCTCCGGAGGCCTAAACGTTGCGCTCGACGGAGGAACCGATGTATCGCCCGCTTTCGCCGCAGGTCAGCTTGCCTGCGCTGGATCATGCTGTCCTCGAATTCTGGCGGGATAACAAGATCTTCGCGCGCAGCCTGGAACAGTCGCACGGCCGCCCCGAGTGGGTCTTCTACGAGGGCCCGCCGACCGCGAACGGCCTGCCGGGCGCTCACCACATCGAAGCCCGCGTCTTCAAGGACGTATTTCCGAGATTCAAGACCATGAAAGGTTTCCACGTCGCCCGCAAGGCCGGCTGGGACTGCCACGGCCTGCCGGTGGAACTCGCGGTCGAGAAAGAGCTTGGCTTCAGCGGCAAGCAAGACATCGAGGCGTACGGCATCGCCGAGTTCAACGCCAAGTGCCGGGAGTCCGTGACCCGGCATACCGACGCGTTCTCGGAACTGACCAGCCGCATGGGCTACTGGGTCGATCTGGACGACGCCTACTGGACGATGGACCGGGCCTACATCGAGTCGGTCTGGTGGTCGCTGAAGAAGATCTTCGACCAGGGCCTGCTGGTCGAGGATTTCCGCGTGACCCCGTGGTGCCCCCGCTGCGAAACCGGTCTTTCCGACCATGAGCTCGCGCAGGGCTACCAGGACGTGACCGACCCGTCGGTCTTCGTGCGCTTCCCGCTCACCTCGGGTCCGCTGGCCGGGCGAGCCTCGCTCCTGGTCTGGACCACGACTCCGTGGACGCTGGTGTCCAACCTGGCCGTGGCCGTGCATCCCGAAGTCACCTACGTCGTCGCGACCAACGGCAGCGAGCAACTGGTGGTAGCCGAGTCACTGCTCGCCAGGGCGCTGGGCGAGGGCTGGGAGCCGACCGGTGAGTCCTACCTCGGCCGTGATCTCGAACGGTGGACCTACCGGCGGCCGTTTGACCTGGTGGCGGCCGATGGCGCGCATTTCATCGTGCTCGCCAGGTACGTGACGACCGAGGATGGCTCTGGCCTGGTGCACCAGGCGCCAGCCTTCGGAGCGGACGACCTCGCGGTCGGCCGTGAGTACGGCCTGCCCATGGTCAACCCGGTGCGTTCGGACGGCACCTTCGACGGGGGCCTGGAGCTTGTCGGCGGGGTGTTCTTCAAGGACGCTGACCAAATCCTGATCGATGACCTCAAGCGACGCGGCTTGCTGCTCAGGCAGGAGGCTTACGAGCACAGCTACCCGCATTGCTGGCGCTGTGACACGCCGCTGCTCTATACCGCGCAGCCGTCCTGGTACGTGCGCACCACGAGCGTGCGCGAGGCCTTGCTGCGCGAGAACGAGCGCACCAACTGGCAGCCGGGCACCGTCAAGCACGGCCGGTACGGCGACTGGCTGAACAACAACGTCGACTGGGCGCTCTCGCGGTCGCGCTACTGGGGCACGCCGCTGCCGATCTGGCGCTGCGAAGCCGGACATCTGACCTGCGCGGGCTCGCTCAGCGAACTCAGCGAGCTGACCGGAACTGACCTGACCAGCCTTGACCCGCACCGGCCGTACATCGATGACGTGAGCTTCGGGTGCCACTGCGGCGCGACGGCGCGACGGGTGCCCGAGGTCATCGACGCCTGGTACGACTCGGGCGCGATGCCGTTCGCTCAGTACGGGTACCCATACAAGAACACCGAATTGTTCGAGAGCCGGTATCCCGCGCAGTTCATCTCCGAGGCGATCGACCAGACCCGCGGCTGGTTCTACACCCTCATGGCGGTCGGGACCCTGATCTTCGACCGGTCAGCGTACGAGAACGTCGTGTGCCTCGGCCACATCATGGCCGAAGACGGCCGCAAGATGTCCAAGCACCTCGGCAACATCCTGCAGCCGATCCCACTCATGGAGGAACACGGCGCGGACGCCGTCCGGTGGTTCATGGCCGCGGTCGGTTCCCCGTGGTCGGCCCGCCGGATCGGACCGAACGCGCTGCAGGAAGTGGTAAGGAAGACCCTGCTGACCTACTGGAATACCGCCGCCTTCCAGTCGCTCTACGGACGCGCGGCGGGCTGGTCGCCGTCGGCCGCCGACCCGGCGCCCGCCGAGCGACCCGTGCTCGACCGGTGGGTGCTGTCCGAGCTCAGCGCGCTGGTCCGCGACGTGGAGACGGCGATGGAGCGGTTCGAGACGCACGAGGCCGGACGCCTGCTATCGCAGTTCGTCAATGACCTGTCTAACTGGTACGTCCGGCGCTGCCGACGGCGGTTCTGGAACGGCGACCCGGCCGCGCTCGCTACCTTGCATGAGGCCGTGACCACCGTGACGCTGCTGATGGCGCCGATCGCGCCGTTCATCACCGAGCAGGTCTGGCAGGACCTGGTCGTGCCGGTCGCACCGGACGCGCCGGCCTCCGTGCATCTGGCGGCCTACCCGGTGGCCGACGAGAGCCAGATCGATGGCACCTTGTCGGCCCAGACGGCGCTGGTGCGGCGCCTGGTCGAACTGGGCCGCGCGGCGCGAGCCGAGGCCGGCGTCAAGACCAGGCAGCCGCTGGCAGCGGCGCTGGCATCCGCTCCCGGCTTCGAAGACCTTCCGGCTGATCTGCTCGCCGAAATGGCCGCCGAACTCAACGTCGGCGCGGTCACGTCGGTCTCGGTAGCCGCCGGGCGGCTGGTGGACACAGTCGCGAAGGCGAACTTCCGCACGCTCGGCAAGAAGTTCGGCCCGACGGTGAATGCCGTCGCCGCGGCCATCGCGGCAGCGGACGCGGCCAGCCTGAAAGACACCCTGGATCGGTCGGGCTCGGTGTCGATCACGGTCGACGGGACCGCTGTCACCCTCGGGCCCGAGGACGTGGTCATCACG
>DASYAT010000077.1:0-23175 GCA_036501205.1 Streptosporangiaceae bacterium
CCGAGCCTCCGGCAAATCCCCCGACGCGGCACTGCAGAAGATCGAGACCAGCGGGCGGCAGGCACTGGCCGAGGCCCGCCGGCTGCTTGGAGTACTGCACGAATCCGGCGAAGCGGAGGCCGGGCTCGCGCCGCAGCCGGGCATCGGCGAGCTGGACGCGCTGGCCGCCAGCGTCCGCGAAACTGGCCTGCCGGTGAACCTGGCCATCACCGGTGACCATGCGGAGCTGCCCGCCGCCATTGACGTGTCGGTCTACCGCATCGTTCAGGAGGCACTGACCAACGTGCTCAAGCACGCGGGCCGGGCCCGGGCCGACGTAACGATCGGCTGCGCGGAGAGCTCGGTCACCATCGAGATCACCGACAACGGGACGAACGGGCCCGGCGACCGGGTCCCGGCGGGCGGACACGGGCTGGCCGGAATGCGCGAGCGGGCGGCAATCTTCGGCGGCGAACTGCAGGCCGGCCCGCGACCAGGCGGCGGGTTCGCCGTGCGCGCCCGGCTCCCGCTTGACGATCGCCTGCCGCAAGGCGATGGCTGCACGTGATCAGCGTCCTGATCGTTGATGACCAGGACCTCGTCCGCGAGGGCCTGCGGATGCTGCTGGAAGCTGAGCCCGACCTGACCGTCACAGGAGAAGCCGGGACCGGCGACCAGGCGCTGGCCCAGGCCAGAGCACTGGATCCGGACGTGATCCTGATGGACGTCCGGATGCCGCGGCTAAACGGCATCGAGGCCACCGCCCGGCTGGTCAAGGCCGGGTGCCGGGCGCGGATCCTGATGCTGACCACCTTCAACCTGGACGAGTACGTCTACCATGCGCTTAAGGCCGGAGCCAGCGGGTTCCTGCTCAAGGACGCCAGCCGGGAACAACTCACCGGAGCCGTGCGGGCGGTATCGGCCGGGGAAACCCTTCTCGCGCCGGCCATCACCAGGCGGCTGATCGAGGACTTCTGCAGCGGTCCCGCACCGAGTGCGACGGCCGCCGCCGCGTCCAGCCGGCTCAGCGAACGCGAACTCGAGGTCGTACGGCTGGTCGCCCAGGGCCTGTCCAACGCCGAGATCGCCGCCCGGCTCTACCTCAGCGAAGCCACCGTCAAGAGCCACATCGCCCGTATCCTCGCCAAGCTCGGCCTGCGGGACCGGGTCCAGGTCGCGGTCTATGCGTACGAAAATGGCATCGTCCGGCCCGGCCACGGTTCATAGGACTATCCGCCTGACTCACCCGCATTCTGAGGTGCGGGCCTGGCCAGGCACCGCTGGTTAGCATCGGGCGCCATGCGATGGACACGAGTCTTCGTCATATCCATCAGCGGACTGCTGGGCGCTGGCTGCCTGGTCGCGACGCCCACGCCGGGAATGGCCAGCAGTCCGGGGGTGATCGTCGGCAATGGCAACCCGGCTAGCTGCACCTCGGCCGCAGTGGTCAGCGCGGTCGCACACGGCGGGAACATCTTCTTCAACTGCGGCCCGAACCCGATCACGATCACCATGAGGAACACCGCCAAGGTCGTGAACACCAGCCACCAGATCGTCATCGACGGTGGCGGCAAGGTAACCCTGAGCGGCGGCGGCAAGATCCGGATCCTGTACATGAACACCTGCGACCCGCGGCAGCTCTTCATCACCGACCTGTGCTGGGAGCAGCAGTGGCCGCGGCTCGTCATCGAAAACCTGACCTTCACCGACGGCTACGCGGGTACCCAGCAGAGCGACACAGCCAGCTACGGCGGCGGTGCCATTTACGACGAGGGCGGTCAGCTCAAGGTCGTCAACTCCAAGTTCATCGACAACCAGTGCTACCACTGGGGTCCCGACATCGGCGGCGGCGCGATCCGCGCCTACGGCATGTTCATGGACCAAATCATCTACCTCAAATACGACACCTTCACCGGCAACAGCTGCTCCAATGGCGGCGCGATCAGCGGTCTTTTCGCGAACTTCGACGTGTTCGACAGCGTGCTGACCAACAACAAGGCGACCGGCTGGGGCCAGAATCCCGCGATCAAGGGCACGCCGGGAGGCGGCAGCGGCGGAGCGATCTACACCGACGGCAAGCACTACAACCTGTCCGTCGACGGCACGACCATGACCGGCAATACCGCGACCGAAGGCGGCGGCGCCATCTTCTTCGTGGTCAACTCCGGCGGCGGCACCTTGCGGGTCGAGTACTCCAAGCTGCATGACAATTCCAGTGGCGAATTCCAGAACGCTCCCGGCATCTTCGATCATGTCGACGGGCACAATCAGCCGCCCGCCGTGACGTACTCATCAATTAGCTAACCACCGGCATTTCGGACAAGGTCGGGGATAGAGTCGCTTTTGGTTATCCGCTGAGGCGCTATGCCGCAGGTTGATCTCCAGGAGGCTCTGATGCGCCCAAGGCTGCTGCTGTTCATAGCCATTCCGACCGTTGCGGCGATTGCGCTCGGAGACCCTGGCCAGCCTGAGCGCCAACGTCAATAAGCTGGCCTTTCAGATCGAAGCCGAGCGGGACACGATCGTCTGGTACATCGCCGCCGGGCCAAGCGGTCGGGCCGGACAGACCGGCGGTAACGCCACCCCGACGGAAAAAGCGCAGTCGGCCGGTCAGCTGCAGATAGTTCAGCAGCAGGAGCACTATGCCGACCCGTGGGTCAAGAAAGTCGCGACCAGTCTCGCCGGGTTCCGGTCGGGCTATCCGAGCGCGGTCCAGACCGCCGCCGGGGCGGCCTCCTGGTGGACGTCCTGCTGAACTTTGACAACGAGGTCGCGCTCAGCAGCGCCGATCCGCAGTACGCGCTCACCACAAACTCCATCAGTCCGGTCATGCTCGGCCAGTACAACGACTCAACCGAGAATCAGAAAGCCGACATCTCGGAGTTCGGGAACTTCGCGACCGCGAGCCAGGCCACAATGCTCGGCCAAGCCCTGGCGGCATTATCTTGCTGGTCTTGCTGTTTTCGCTGGGTCTAGGCGTGTTCGTGGGGCGGTCCATGGCCGAGCCGCGCCGCCCGCTCAAAGTCGGCGAGACGATGGCATAACCATGAACAACTACAAGCTTTAGGAAGAAAGATTTGCGCGGGTCCTCCGCGCCGTCTCCAGAGCCCAGCCGCCCGGGGGGGTCTGCAGGATCACCAGTGCACCGAAGATCGCCTAGGCGACCGCAGCGACCACGGTAGCTTCCCGGGACGGAACAGCGCCAGGTAGGCACCGGGGTCGCAGCTCACCGCCCTCGCCGCGTTCCGGCGCCGCCCGGCCGCCAGGTCATCCAGCATCGCGGCAAGGGTTACGGACGGTTCGATGTTGGTAACCCTCTGTAGTAATTCTTGGTGGGGGCAGGCGGCCTCTTGCGGCTCGGCCGACACACGGACAGGTGTCAGTGTTCATGCGCAGTGGATTCGCTACTTCGACCCGCCTCGTCGCCGCCGCTGGTGTCGCCGCGACCGCCCTCATCGCCGTGGCGATCACGATCACCGCCTGGCGGTACGAGGACGCCTTGACCCGGTCGGCTTCGGCGCTCGAGACCCAGACCGACTCGCGCCGAGCGGAAGCCATCATCGGCGACTTCGCGCAAGAGCGCCTGGCGATGTACGACTACCTGGTCAATCCGTCGCCCCGCGCCCTGGCTAAGGTGGCCACGCCGCATGACGCGTTCACCAGCATCGCCGCTCAGCTTCCGGCTACGGCAGCGGGGACGGATGACAGTCCGCTGGCCGTGCGGCTCAGAAATCGCGCGGTGGCTGGACAGGGTCGCTACTACGCGGAGTTCATAGCGGCCAAGGGGATTGCCGGCCACGGCCTAGCCCGCGACGTCGGGGAGATCGGCCGCCTCGAGCGCATCGCCGGTACCGTCAACGTTCCGCTCGAGGCACTGGTGCTGCTGCACGAACGCAGCGCCGTCGTGGCTCAGTCGGCCAGCGTCGCGGCCCAGCGCGGCGCGCGAGTCGCGGCCGTCATCGCCGGGGTGATGGTGATCATCATCGGGGCGGCCTTCACGTTGCTCGCGACCAGGCTGCTCCGGCGCTCGGACCGGCGCCAGGAAGAGCTGTCGGAGACGCTCGGCAGGCTCAGTGATCGCGACGAGTTGCTCGACCGGCTGCGATCGACCTCGACCGTCCTCGGAAACGTGTCCGAGGAACTGCGATCGGCGGCCAAGAACGCCGCCGCGGTGACCAGCGAGCAATCCGCGGCCGTCGCCCAGACGTCCGCGACGATCGAGCAACTGGCCACGGCCGCCGGGTCGATCGCCGACAACATGAACGCCGTCGCCGGTGCCGCGACCCGCACCGGCGACAACATGGCTGACATGCAGGAAAAGGTTGACGCGATCGCGGAACGCGCGCTGTCCCTAGGCGAGCGGGCGCAGAAGATCGGCGAGATTCTCGAGCTGATCAATGACCTCGCCGGGCAGACCAACCTGCTGGCGCTGAACGCGGCCATCGAAGCGGCCAGGGCGGGCGAGGCGGGCAAGGGATTCGCGGTCGTCGCCGCCGAGGTGCGCAAACTCGCCGAACGATCGATTAGCTCGACCGACTCGATCAGCTCGATCATCAGCGGGGTCCAGGACGAAACGAACGCGACGATCATGGCCACCGAGCAGGGCACGCGGCACGCCAGGGAGGTCGGCGAGCTGATGGCCTCGACCGCGACGATGCTGCAGGAATCGATCCTCGCCACCCAGCAGCAGAAATCGGCGGCGGACCAAGTTGATGGCGCCATCCAGCAGATCCGCCAGGCCGCCGACCAGCTCGCCGCCGAGCAAGGCCAATGGGCAGCATCGGCGGAGCGGCTCGAAGGGCTAGTGAGCGAGATAGAAAACGCGCTCGGTCATGGCAATGAGGCAGTGCGTGGCAGTGAGGTCGCGCATGGCCGTTTACCTGAGATTCGACGTGGCCAGCGAGGTGTACGCGATCTCCATCGCTCACGCGATCGAGGTCGCCGCGTTCGGCCAGGTCGTCGCGATACCACGAGCGCCCGCGCAGGTACTCGGGGTCCAGGTGCTGCACGGCTTCATTCTGCCGGTGGTGGACCTGGCGGCCGTGTTGCGGCTGGAGCGCGGCGCGCCCCCGAGCCTCTTGCTAGTGGCGGAGTCCGATGAACTGCGAGTCGGCTTCGCGGTCGATGACGTGACCGGAGTGATCGAGCTGCCAGACCAGACCGAGGCGTCTGAGTCGCCCGTTCTGCTCGGCGCGGTGCTGGCCGACAGCGCGCTGATCGGCATCATCGACGTGGCTCGTGCGATCGAGCGCGCCGCCGCCCCCGCGGCTGAACCTGACTTGATGCGAGCCGTCCGGTCATGACCGGCGCTGGAACTGATCCGGCCGAGATCTTCGTCGAGGAAGCCAGCGGGCGACTCGACGAGATGGACGCGGTGCTGCTCGCGATCGAGTCCGACCCCAGCGGTGCCAGTGCTGCCGATGCCGACGCGATTGACACCCTGTTCCGCCACGCCCACACGATCAAGGGCGGCGCCGCGATGCTCGGCCTGCCCGGGATCGAGGCCGTCGCTCATGCCATCGAAGATGTGCTGGCGATAGCCAGGGACAGCGGGGCCGTGCCGGCCGGGCTAGAACCAGCGCTGCTGCGGGCGACGGCGGAAGTGCGCCGCCTGGTCACCGGCGAGATCGATGAAGCCGATGCCGTCATCGCCGAACTGGCCGGCCGGCGAGCCGAGCTCGCCGGCCACGGCGAGCAGCGCGCGGAGCCGGCACCGGCATCGGATGCCGTTATCCGCCACGATGACGAACAGCCAGTTATCGCTGGGCCTGAGCGGCGAGCCCGGCCGCCCCGGCCGCTGCGCGTTTCGGCGGAGAAGATTGACTCTTTGCTCAATCTGGTCGGCGAGGTGGTCACCGACCGGCGCGCGCTCGCGCACGCCCTAGGCGATCTGGCCGCACCGCGGGAGGTCATCGACGTGCTCGCGAGCGGCGACCGCACGCTTGAGCAGCTGAAGGATGTCAGCATCCGTATGCGGACGCTGCCGCTGCGCGTCATCGCCGGACCGCTGCCACGTACCGTCCGCGACATGGCCAGGCAGGCTGGCAAGGACGTCGAGCTGACCGTCACGGGAACCGAAACCGAACTCGACCGGGTGATCCTGGAGAGCCTGCCAGAACCGCTGACCCACTTGCTGAGGAATGCTGTCAGCCACGGCATCGAGACCCAGCCGGCCCGGGTGGCGGCCGGCAAGCCGGAGCGGGGCCGGATCGAGCTTCGAGCCGAGCCGCGCGGCAGCCAGGTCGAGATCGCGGTGCGCGATGACGGGCAAGGCGTCAGTGCCCAGGTCGCCGATGAGGCCAGGCGAGAGGGATCGCTCACCGAGGTGCTATGCCGGGCCGGCTACAGCACGGCCCGCGAGGTGACCGGACTGGCCGGCCGCGGTGTCGGCATGAACGCGATCAAGACCTACGTCGAGTCGCTCGGCGGCAGCCTCGAGATCCGAAGCACCCCTGGTCTGGGCACTGAGGTTAGCTTGCTGCTGCCGCTCGCCGTAGCGCTGCTTGAGGTCTTGCTGTTCGAACGGGACAACGCCGTCTTCGGCGTACCGCTCGCCGCCGTCGAAGAAGTCCTTCCCGGCCAGCCGGAGCACGCGCTCGGCGGCGTGCCGTGCCTGGACGTCCGGGGACGGGTGATTCCAGTCACCGACTTCGCGGGCGCCGTGGGCGCGACGGCGCGACCGCTGGCCGGGCACGCTCCCGCGCTGCATATCTCGGCGGGCGGAAGCCGCGCGGTGGTCAGCTGCGACGCGCTCATCGGCCAGCAGGAAGTCGTCGTGAAGTCGCTCGGTCCGCTGCTGGCGGGCATCACCGGCTACCTGGGTGCCGCGATCCTGGGCGACGGGCGAATCGCGCTGCTCGTCGAGCCGTCCTTCATCGCCAGCAGGCAGCACCGCGCTCCTGCGGCCGCCGTGCCTGAGCCCGCCCGCGAACCCCCCGCGGCGAAGATTCTGGTCGCCGAGGACTCCTTCACGGTCCGTGAGCTTCAGCGCACCATCCTTCAGGCCGCCGGCTACCAGGTCGTGACGGCGCGCGATGGCCGGGAAGCGCTGCTCGCGCTGCACCGCAACTCGGACATCGCACTGGTAATGACCGACCTGGAGATGCCCGAACTGAACGGGCTCGAACTGACGAAGTCGATCCGGGCCGATCCCGCGCGGTCGTCTCTGCCCGTGGTGATCGTGACCTCGCACGCCTCGGAAGAAGACCGACGCCTCGGGATTGACGCCGGTGCGGACGCTTACATGGCTAAGCGCAGCTTCGACCAGCACGCGCTGCTGGCCACCGTTGAGCGCCTGGTCGGCCGGTGACGGCCGTGACGAAGGTGCTGGTCTGCGACGACTCGCCGACGTATGCGGCGGCACTGCGGCGGGTGCTCGAGCACGACAGGGACATCACGGTCACCGTCACGTGCGACACCGCCGAAGACGCGATCGCTGCCCTGCCGCGGGTAGCACCTGACCTCGTTGCCATGGACCTCGACCTCCCCGGCATGGGCGGCCTGCGCGCGGTCGAGGAAATCATGAGCGCGTACCCGCTGCCGATCCTCGTGTTGCTGCCGGCCGGGGCCAGTCGCCGCGACCAGGCGGCCGCCGCGCTAGCCGCGGGCGCACTCGACGCCGTTGCGAAGACCGACCTCGACCTCAGCGATCCGGCTCATGCGGACGGCGTCGCCCTCCGGCAGCGGGTGAAGCTGCTGAGCCGTGCCCGGGTACTGCGGCACCCGCGGGCCAGGCTCCGTTCTGATCCCGCCGGGGGGTTTACCGCCCGGCTGGCGGCGGTGATCGGCGTGTGCGCATCGACCGGCGGGCCGCATGTGCTAGCCGGACTACTCGAAGCGCTGCCAGCCAGCTATCCGATTCCGCTGCTGGTCGTCCAGCATATGACGTCAGGGTTCACCGAGGATCTGGCCAGGTGGCTCGGACGCACCGTGCCACTGCCAGTCCGGGTCGTCAAAGACGGCGAGCGGATCGCGCCGGGTGCGTGGATCGCGCCCGATGGCGCGCAGCTGACCATCCGCTCCGATGGCGGACTGAGACTCGACCGTCGCGAGCAGCACGGACCGTATCGGCCATCAGGTGACGTGCTGTTCACCAGCATCGCGGCGGCGACGGGGCGGTATGGGGTGGCCATCGTGCTAACAGGTATGGGCTCCGACGGGGCCGCTGGTGCCGCGGCGGTGCGAGAACGCGGCGGGTTGGTGATCGCCCAGGATGAAGCGTCGTCGGCGATCTACGGCATGCCGAAGGCCGCTGCCGCAGGCGCCCATGCGGTGCTGCCGCCTGACCAGATCGTCGACCGGCTGCTGCGGCTACGGCCGGCCACGCTGGGCCGAGTTCGATGAGCCGGACCCTCGCCGTGGTCGCTGACCTCGTGCGGCGCGAAACCGGGATGACCATCCCGCCGTCAAGGGACGCCGCGCTGCGAGGCGCGATTGACCGGGCCGCACCAGGCCTCGGCGCTGACGGCTTCGCTCACGCAGCACAGGAACCCTGGCGGCACCGCGAGCTGGTCGACCGGCTGATCGATGAGGTGACGATCCAGGAGACCGCCTTCATGCGCGACGGCGATCAATTGGACCTGATCGCCTGGCGCAGCCTGGCCGGAAGCGCCCGCGAATCACGATCGGGCACCATCCGGGTCTGGAGTGCTGCCTGCGCAAGCGGTGAGGAGGCGTACACGCTCGCGCTGCTGGCGGCCGAGTCCTTCGCGCCCGCCCAGGCCCCCGTCGACGTGCTGGGCACCGATGTCTCCCGGGCCGCTGTGACCGCCGCCGTGGCCGGGCGGTACCGGGAACGGTCGGTACGGGCGCTCAGCCCTGAGCTGCGCGGGCGCTACTTTGACCGGCAACCGGACGGAAGCTACGTCGTCACCGAGGAACTGCGCGGCCTGGTCAGGTTCAGCCGGCACAACCTGGTACGCGACCCGGTGCCGCCGCTAGGGGAGGACCGCTTCGACGTAGTCGTCTGCCGGAACGTGCTGATCTACTTCGATGCTTCCGTTGCCGGACCGGTCATCGACCGGCTTGAGCGATCGCTCAGCCAGAACGGCATCATCGTGCTCGGCGCCACGGACGCGCTGACCAGGACGGTCCCCGCTCAACGGCCGCAGCCCGGGCTCGCCGCCCGCACCGGGCTGATGCCGGAGGGCCGGCTCCGGCCAGAACGAGCTGGCGCCATGGCCGCTTCGCGGTCCGGATCGCGCGGGGACCGCCTGAAAGCGGCCGTTCGGGCCGCCGACCTGGGCGACCGGCGATCCGCTCTCGATCAGGTCGCGGCCCTGATCGCAGAGGACCCGCTTGACGCCGAGACCCAGTTCATTCATGGCCTGATCGCCCTTGAGGCCGGCCAGCCTGGCCTGGCCGCAGCCGCTCTGCGCCGTGCGCTCTACGCGGATCCGCGGTTCGCGGTCGCCGCGTTCGCCCTTGGCCGTGCCTATGACGCGTTGTCCGACTTCGCCGCTGCCCGACGGGCATACCAGCAGGCACTGCACACCCTCGACCCTGATGATGACCGGCACGAGCTCATGCTTCAGCAAATCCAGGTAAACGACATCGCGGCAGCATGCCGTATCCGGCTCGGAGGTGCAGGTTGAAGATACTGATCGCTGAGGATTCCTCGACGGTTCGGAGGCTAATCGCGGCGCACCTGGCTGCCGATGGCTATGAGGTGATCGAGGCCGCCGACGGCGAGCAAGCGCTGGCAGCAGTTCGCGCCGAGCGGCCGGATCTGCTCGTGCTCGACAAAATCATGCCGAAGCTCGACGGGTTTGACGTGGTACGCGAACTGCGGGCGGATCCTGACACCCGCGCGGTACCGATCGTCATGCTCACCGAACGCGCGACCGAGCAGGATGTGGTGGGCGGACTTGACCTCGGAGTGGAGGAGTACATGCCGAAGCCGTTCAGCCTGCCCGAGCTGTCCGCCCGGATACGTCGCACTCTGCAGCGAGCCGCCCGTGACCGCTGGCCCCGGCTAGGCGGACGTGGCGCCGGCGACCCCAGCCAGCCCTAGTCCGGGTTCCAGCTGCCAGGGTCCATGGTGCATCAGAGCCTCCCTGGTGTAGTTCGGTCCTGGTTAGCTACTGCAGCGTTGCCTTCCTGGTGTAGCCCCGGCTACTCCGTTGCCGCTCTGGTGTAGTTGCGTCCCGGGAAACTACTGCATCGGGGAGGCTCCGGTGCAGTAGCCCGCAGGGGTCATAGGGGCGGCGGGCCGTTGCCGAACTGGCACGGGTACCGCCGTTTCGTGATGCCCCGCGCGAAGTGAGGGAAGCCGTTGGCGCTCATCACGCCGCCCAGGAAGCCGAAGACGATCGCCTGCCACATTCAGATAACTCCTTTTAGCTGCGAGCTGCGAGCTGGGGGATGCGAGCTGGGGGATGGGGGATGGTCGCGTCAACTGCTAGCTGGGGATGGTCGCGCGAGCGCCGGGAGCAGAACCGCATCGACAAGGTGCTGGATGAACACATCGTCGAGCGGTTCGCCGGTCACGAGTCGCCTGGAGAACAGGACCGCCGAGCTGATCTCGACCAGCAGCGCCCCGTCCGTCGTGGCCGGGACCTCACCCCGGGCGATCGCCCTGGCGATCACGGCGCCGAACACCTCGCGCTTGACGTCCAGTACCTGTTCCCTGACGGCGGCGGCGAGTTCGCCATCGCGGTGCATCGCGATGAGGAGACCGAGGAGGAGCGCGGCGTCCTGGCCCGACAGGCTGGAGCGCATGAGCTCAAGTGCTGCGAGCAGGTCCGAGCGCAGGCTGCCGGTGTCCGGCGCGGCGGCCGCGGGCTGACCGGCGTGCCGCCGAACAGCCGTCGTCACCAGCGCTGCCTTGCCCGGCCACCGCCGGTAGATGGTGGCCTTGCTGCAGCGGGCCCGGGCCGCCACCGCGTCGATAGTCAGCTGGTCGTAGCCGGACTCGGCCAGCAGTTCGAGGGTGGCCTGCAAAATCGCGTTCTCGCGCACCGCGCCCCGGCCGGCCGCCACCGCACCACCTCTGCTCTGATCTCCGAAACGGAACCGTACCGTACACTTCGCGATAAGTGTACGAGTCCGTTTCGATCCGAGTCAACCAGAGGGAAAATAATGGGGAGGCTATGTCGAGAAGCTGTGACTGGCTCCGCTCATCAGGTGAGGGGCCGCCGCGACCGGCGGGGGCCACGACGCCAGGAGGCGACTAATGCCGAAGTACCTGCTGCTCAAGCACTACCGTGGCGGCCCTGAGCAGTACCGCCCGTTCCCTCCGATGGATCAGTGGGCGCCCGAGGACGTGGAGGCGCACATGGCTTTCCTCAAGCACGTCGGTGAACTGCTGGAGGAGAACGGCGAGTACGTCGACGGGCAGGCGCTGACGCCGGCCAGGACCTGGGTGCGTTACGGAGGCCCGGACGCGGCACCGGTCACGACCGAGGGTCCGCTGCCTGAGACGAGTGATCTGGTCGCGGGCTGGTACATGGTCGATGTCGAGTCGTACGAGCGAGCGGTTGAACTCGCGGCCTACATCTCCTCCGAGCCTGGCCCGGGCGGGGGTCCGCTGTATGAGTGGATCGACATCCGGGAGGTCATGACCGAAGCGCCGTCGGGCGGCTGATCGGCGTGATCGACGTATCGCGGCTGGACGAGGGCGCGCTGCGCGCCCTCGTCCCGCGGGTGCTGGCGGGGCTGGTCCGGCGGGGCGAGGACTTCGACGCCGCCGAGGACGCGCTGCAAGAGGCGTTGCTTGAGGCGCTGCGGGTGTGGCCTGAGCATCCGCCGCGTGATCAGCGCGGGTGGCTGGCCACGGTCGCGACCCGGCGGCTTGTCGATGCCCGCCGGAGCGAGTCAGCCCGGCAGCGCCGAGAGGATGCGATCCAGGCCGAGCCGCGGCCGGCCGTCGCCGAAGAGGGGGATGACACCCTTTTCCTGCTCTTCTGCTGCTGCCACCCCGATCTCACCCCGGCTTCCCAGGTGGCGCTGACCCTGCGCGCCGTCGCGGGCCTGTCCACCAGGGAGATCGCCGACGCCTGCTACGTGCCGGAGGCGACGATGGCGCAGCGAATCAGCCGGGCCAAGCGCGCGATCCAGGGCCGCCGCCTGGACCAGCCCGGCGACTTGGCCGTCGTGCTGCGCGTGCTGTACCTCATTTACACCGTCGGTCACGGCGGCCGGCTCGACCTGGCCGGCGAGGCGATCCGGCTTGCCCGCCAGCTCACCCTGGCCACCGACGAACCTGAGGCGCGCGGACTGCTGGCGCTGATGCTGCTCAACCACGCCCGTCTCCCGGCGCGGCTGGACGCACAGCGTCGAATTGTCACGCTCGACCGGCAGGACCGCGGCCTTTGGGACACCCGCGAGATCGCCGAGGGCGTGCGCGTCCTGCAATCGGCTCTCGCTCTTCAGCGCCCCGGCCGCTACCAGATCGAGGCGGCCATCGCCGCCCTGCACGACGACGCGGCCAGTGCCGAAGAGACCGACTGGCCGCAGATCCTCGCCTGGTACGACGATCTCGTCGCTCTCACCGACGACCCGGTGCGCCAGGACCCCGCCGCGATGCTCGCGCGCGCGGTGGCGGTGGGCCACGTTCGGGGCGCCGCCGCCGGGCTGGCTGAGACCGACCGGCTGCGCGAAGTGCTCGGCGACCGGCACCGGTGGCACGCCGTCCGCGGTCACCTGCACGAACTCAGCGGCGAGCTGCCTGCCGCCGCCGAGGCGTACGCAGACGCCGCCCGCCTGGCCACGGACATCCCCGAGCGCGACCACCTGATTCGTCAGGCCGCCCGCACCCGCGCCGCCATCCAGGCGTAAGGCGTGCACTGGTAGGAGAGCGCCGCGTGTCTTGTCCGGTGGTGTGCGCTGAAGCCAGGTGCTTGGGACTGGTGCTGCGGCTGGGGTGAAAGTGAGGGTTGAGACAGCGCGCCCCAGTCGACCCGGCCGGATGAATGTGCGGATTCACACCTCGGATTCCCGATGAATATGCGCATTCATCCGGGTTGCCGAGATGATCATGAAGGCAAGCTGGGGCCTGGTGGTGCTGTCGGGTTCATTGTGGCTGAAGTGACACGCCGGAGGCCGGGAAGGTCGACCGTCTAGTCGATCGGGCCGATCTCGGCACCGGTGATCTGCCGGTCGCAGTCCGCGCAGTACAGGCGGACCGAGACGGGATGGCCGCAGGGGCGGTGCGCGATCATGGTCAGGTCGGGACCCTCGGTCCAGGCCGAGCCCCAGTCGCGCAGCGCCGCCACTATCGGGCCGAGCGCCCGGCCCTTGGGGGTCAGCAGGTACTCGTAACGGTCGGGCCGCTGCTGGTAGCGGCTCCGCTCGAAGATGCCAGCCTCGACCAGGCGCTTCAGCCGGGCGGTGAGGATGTTGTCGGAAATGCCGGCTCGCCTGAACTCCTCGAACCGCCGGGAGCCCCGCAGCGCGTCCCTGATGATCAGCAGGGTCCACCACTCACCGACGATGTCGAGCGCGCGGGCAGCCGGGCAGGCCATCTCGGACAGGCTCGTATTGCGCATGAGAAAAGATTAAGCGAGTGACTTGTGTCGTGCAAGTCACTCGGTTTACAGTCACTCCCATGATGCAAGTAACTACTTCACCGCCCTTGCTGGTGGACGGACTTACCAAGACCTATCCAGGCGGCGTCCGGGCCGTCCGCGGGATCTCCTTCGAGGTCGCCGAGGGAGAGATCTTCGGATTGCTCGGCCCCAACGGCGCCGGCAAGACGACCACGCTTGGCGTGCTGACGACACTGGTCCGCCCGAGCGGCGGCAGGGCCATGGTCGCCGGACTCGATGTCACGCGCGAGCCACTGGCCGCCCGCCGGGCCATGGGAGTGGTGTTCCAGGACTCCGTCCTTGACAACGACTTCAGCGGACTGGCGAACATGCGCTTGCACGCGCGGCTATGGCGAGTTCCCGAAGACCGGATCGCGGGACTGCTGGACGCGGTCGGCCTCACCGCCCGGGCCTCCGACGGGGTGCGCACCTACAGCGGCGGGATGAAGCGCCGCCTGGAAATCGCGCGGGCACTGCTCGGGCGACCGCGGATCCTGCTACTGGACGAGCCGACGCTTGGCTTGGACCCGATCGTCCGCAGCGAGCTGTGGGCGATGATCAGGACGCTGCAGGCCACCCGCGGCGTGACGGTCCTGGTCAGCACCCACTACCTGGAGGAGGCCCAGAGCGTCTGCGATCGGGTCGCGATTATCGACCAGGGCGAGATCATCGCTCTGGACAGGCCGGCGAAACTGATCGACGACCTAGGCCAGCACGTGCTGGAAGTCGGCGCGGGCGCCGATCCCGAGCGGCTGCTCGGCGTACTCCGGCAGGCACCGCCTGGCCTGCGCGAACCCATGAGCACGGGATCGACGATTTCCGTCCCGAGCTGGCTGCCCGCCCCCGAGCTGACCGAGCTGGCGAGCCAGCTTGACCTGGCCGGCGCCGGAGCCACCACGATCTCGATCCGCCCGGCCACCCTCAATGACGTCTTCCTGTACCTGACCAGCGCTGCCCGGGCCAACGCGGAGGGAGCGGCATGACAGCCCTCGCCGGGTTCACTGCGCTCTACCGGCGCCGCCTGTCGGTATCGCTGAGCCAGCCGGCCGCACTGGCCGGGCAGGTACTCACCCCCGTGCTCTGGGTGCTGGTCGTCGGCCCCGCGCTGACCAGGGCATTCGGCGGGTTCGCCCACCAGGTCAACTACGCCTCCTACGTCTCGCTCGGCCAGATCGTCTTCATCCTGCCGTTCTCGGCCATGTTCGCCGGGCTGACCACGATGTTCGACCGGGACTGGGGCATCATGCGCGAGCTGCTCGTCGCCCCGATCCGCCGGGCCGTCATCCCGCTCGCCAGCACGGCCGTGGTGCTCACCGTCGCGGCCGGGCAGTTCGCCATCATCATCGGCCTGGCCCTCGCCCGCGGCGCCCATTTCGCCACCACGCCGGGCCGGCTGCTGATCGCGCTCGCGGCGGCCGCACTGCTGAGTGCAGGGGTGTACGGGCTGGCCGAATTCCTCGTCTACTCGATCAAGAAACCGCAGGCCTTCGGCACGCTCATCCCCGCCATCGGCGCCACCCCGTATGTCCTCTGCGGCGCCATCTACCCGATCGCTGTGCTCCCGGTCGGAGTCAAATGGCTCACCTGGGTCCTGCCCTGGACCCACACCGTGTCCCTGCTGCGGTACGGCCTGATGGGCGACGCCGCGTCCGGCCTGCACCAGATCTGGCCACCAGGGCTTTCCCCGGCGATCGCCGCCCTGCTCAGCCTCGCCGTCGTGGCGGCCTTCGCGGCGATCACTCAGACCGCCGCCCACCGCGCCTTCCTGAAAAGCACGGTCAAGTGAAGGAGAACCCCGTGACCAGTCCGATCACCCGCCAGCGCGACATCGAGTCACTGAAAACGGCGGCGATGTGGCCCGGCCCCGACCGCGCCACGCTAGTCGTCCTCGCCGCCCGGCTAGCCGCGATCGCTGCGGACGCTGACGGGTACCGGTACTTCCAGCAACTGGCCGACGCTCAGCCGGGCGAGCCGCTGCCGCTGGCCCTGGCCGGCTACTTCCAGGCCCGGCTGGGAAGCGACATCGGCCCGGCGCTGGACAAGCTGGACCAGGCCGCGAAAATAGGGCTCGGCCTGCCCCAGTACCTGCGCGGGCTCGCCCTGGCCAGCCTGCCGCCCGATCGGCAGCGCGCCCAGCAGGCGGCCGGTGACCTGGAGTTCGTGCTAGCGGTGCGCGACCAGTTTCCGCTGGGCATGATCCGGGCGGCGTACTGCGGACTGGCCGCCGCGTACACCGCGCTCGGGCAGCACGATCAGGCGGCGGACGCGGCCAGTCGATCAGGGCTCGGCAGTGAGCCCTGGGACGCCCGGCTGCTGGTGAGCAGCTGGTGGATCAACGGCCACGACGGTTTCCGGTTCACCACGCCGCAGATCGTCAGCCCGGCGGCCGAGGTCCGCGTGGCCCAGGGCTATGACTTCGCCGATCTGGCCTTCATCACGACCAGCGACGGCGTCATCGCGATCGACGCCGGCACCAGCGATGACCGGGCCGGCCGGGCGCTCGAAGATCTCGGCCTGCCACCAGGCCAGTCGATCAGTCATCTGATCCTCACCCACGCGCACCTCGACCATGTCGGCGGGACCGCAGCGTTGAGCGGGCCTGGCACCAGGATCATCGCCCAGGACGGGTTCCCGGCTGAGCTAAGCCAGCAGCACAGAGGCTCGCTGCCATTTCGCTCCTATTTCGGTGACGTGCCGACCGCGATCCCGGATATCACCCCTGATCAGCTCATCGACGAGCCCACCTCGCTGACCATCGGCGGGACCGAGCTGGTGCTGTATCCCACCCGAGGCGGCGAGACCGCGGACGCGCTGATGATCTACCTGCCGGCCAGCGGGCTGCTGTTCACCGGCGACGTGATGATGCCCTACCTCGGCAACCCGTTCCAGGCCGAAGGGTCACCAGAAGGGCTGCTTGAGACCCTCCGGTTCATCCGTGACCTGCACCCGCGCGCCCTGATCCAGGGCCACACCCCGCTCACCGAGACGTTCACGATCGAAGCGATCCCCGGTCTGGAAGCTGCCCTGACCGAGCTGCACAAAATCACGCTCGACGACCTCGAGACCGGTCGCACCCTGGCCGACACTCTTGACCGCTGCTACCTCCCCGAGCTGCTCCGCGACCACCCGGCTGCCGTCGTTCCCTACCTCGTCGTCCGGGACAACTTCGCGGCGCGCCTGCATCACCAGCGGGCCGGCTACTGGCATTCCGACGGCCAAGGCCTGCAGGTCTTCACCCCCGCCGAGCGGTCAGCGGCGCTCGGCCTGCTAGCCGGCGGCAAGGAGGAACCGTTCATCGACGCCGCGACCACGCTGGCCGGCCAGGGCGATTACGCGCTCGCGCTGCACCTCGCCGAGGCGGGCCTGCACTGCCATCCGGGCAGCACCGCCCTGGCCGAACTCCGCCAGCACGTTCTGCGCCGGCTCATGGACGCCGACCAGCAACTCGTCCCGTTCCGCTTCGTCGTCTATTCCGACCTCGCCGGGCGTGAGCTGGGGCCGATCAGGTAACCGCGCGACCCGATTAGCCTCGGGGAATCTACGTGTAAAACACCGCAAAATTTTTCTAGGTAGAAAGCATGGTTTCGAGCTTTTGACCTTAGCGGCGCCGGCCGGCCTGGCGCCGGGCGATCCGAAGCCTGGCCGGACCGTCCGCCGGCGGCCATTGTCCGGATTGGCGCGGGTACGCTCGGCAATGGACCGTGTCGGGGGCTGCGGAATGGAGTTGGTGTGTTCAGGAGCGCTGAGGAAAAAGACGCGCAGCGCCGGGCGCGGCAGGCGGAGGAGACCCGCGCTGCGGAGGCTCAGGCCGAGCAGAAGAGACTGGCGCAGGAGCAGCGCGACCGGGAGGCGTTCCTGGCCTCGCCGGTTGGTGCGGCGACGGCGGCGAAGGAGGCCGGGCAGCCGTTTTTCGAGGTGCAGTTGCAGGTGGGCGCGCATGCGGGCAATGCCAGCCTCGGCTCGACGAGCGGACGCCGGACCACCTCGAGCTCGGCGGTCACGCTCGGGGAGATCGAGCGAGCAGGCTGGCGGCTCGAGCACGCGGGCTATTACTTCATGATCACCCGCGAGTCCAGCACGGACCGCATGTTCCTGAGCGGGGAGGAGACCGCGATCAGCGGGGTCACGATCGGGGTTTACCTGTTCAGGAACACCGATCTGGGCCGGTAGCCGCCGTTAACGCTGCTGGCGGATTTCGGCGGCGGTGTCGAGCAGTTGGCCGACCGTGCGCCGTGGCCGGCTGCCGGCGGCGGGGTCGGGCGAGCTGGCCTGGGCCGCGACGGTGAGCAGGTCGTCATCGAGCCGGAGGAAGCTGGCCAGGGCGCGCTGGGATGCGGTCAGGGTGGCCAGGCCGGCCGGGACCGGCGGCTCGAGCTCTTCCTCATCCTCATCGTCGAACGCGTCCTCGTCGCGCTCCCAGACTCCGTAGGCCGCTAGCCAGGCCAGGTAGAGGGGGCGCAGGTCGCCAGCGGCGAGTTCGCCGCGGAGGCCGACGAGGGTCGGCAGCGCGTCCGCAGCGTCCTGGTGCCCCAGTTGGCGAAGTACAGATGGGCGTCGTAATAGAGCTCCATCATCTTGCGCGGATCACCGCGGAAGTCGCCGCCGTGGTATTCGCTGGTGAAGCTGGTAGCCGTGATGTCCGCCCGGGTGGAAAGCGCGCGGACCTCGGCCTGCTGCTGTTCATCCAGCGGGCGGTCGATGGCCAGGAACTCGTAGTACTGGTATTCGCTCACGGTTACCTTCGTTAGCTGGCTCAGCGGGGTGACAACTGGGAGCCGGTTGTGCTCGGTGCCGATCCGCCGTCGACGAGCGTCGACATGTGCCTGGAGGACATCGGCCGCAAGGCGGCCTGCACACGCTTCCCTGCCGGCTTGTCCTGCGGGACTCATCCGGGCTCGGACAGCGCTAGTCGCGCGGTGCTAGCCGAGCAGCGTCTTCAAGTAGTTCTCGATGTTGTCGAAGCTTGCGAGAAGTCCGTCGTACTTGGTCATGTGGTCACGGCCGGCCTTGTCACGGAACGCGAGCGTGTTCTTCAGTTTCGTTACCCCGTCGATCTCCCGCAACTCCATCGTCTCGACGGCCTCCGCATCTGGCCACCCTTCGAACAGCCACGTCTGGACGGTCCGGTTCGGCGGGTCGATCTCCAGGAAGGTTCCGCGGAACGAGCACTCAATTCCGTCTTCGGTCACCATGAGGTAGTGGTAGCTTCCTCCGACGCGCAGGTCGATCTCGCAGACCTTCACCTCCTCCCCGAACGGGGCGAAATGCTTCCTCATGTGCTCGGGCTTGGTGAATACGTCGAAGACCAGTGCGACCGGAGCGTCGAACTCTCGGGTGACGACGACCTCAAGCTCGTTCGGGAATTCGACGGTCGCTGATCCATGCCGGTCATTTGTCATTGCTGCTCCCCTTGTTGTAGCTCTTTGAGGTAGTCATCCACGCGGTCCAGCCGGGCGTTCCAGGCCTGCTCGTACTTGGCGAGCCAGTCGTGGAACGGGCGGAGGTGCGTCGGCTCCAGCCGGTACAGCCGGTGCCGTCCGACCGCCCGGCAGCTGACGAGTCCCGCCGTACTGAGTACCCGCAGGTGCTTTGACACTTGGGGCTGAGGCATCGAGAGGTCGGTCACGATCGTCCCGACCGCCTTCTCGCCAGTGATCAGCGCGTCCAGGATGTCGCGACGGTCGGGCGCGGCGATCGCGTTGAAGACGTCCCAAGTGGTCGATGAGCGGTTCACGGGCCTAACATATTCCATCGACGGCATATGTCAAGCCCTCCAGAAGTCCTTGAAAGATGTCTGGGAGGTGGTGTCGGATCGGGCAGGAGAAGTTCGTGGTAGGGGTGAGCCGGTGCCCGCGCGGGGCGCCACAAACTACGGGAGATGATCCGAGATGCAGTACCTGGTTTCCGTCCTAAACGATTCGGATGCCCTCGCTACCCCGGACGAGATGGCTGCCATCACCGAGTTCAACCGAGGACTCCAGGCCGACGGTCACTGGGTCTTCGCCGGCGGCCTCGCCTCGGCCAGTTCGGCCACCGTCATCGACAACCGTGCTGGCGAGGCGATCTTCACCGACGGGCCGTTCCTGGAGTCGAAAGAGCATGTCGTGGGTTTGTGGATCATGGAGGCGGCCGACCTTGACGTGATGCTCAAGCTCGCCGCGAACGGGTCGAAGGCCTGCAACCGGAAGCTTGAGGTGCGGCCGTTCCTGTGAACCTGACCGACGTTCAGGCGGCGATCACCGACGCCCATCGGGGGGAGTGGGCGCGGGTGGTCGCGACCCTGACCAGGCGGTTCGGCGATCTCGACATCGCCGAGGAAGCGGCGGCGGAAGCGTTCGCGGCCGCGGTCGAGCGGTGGCCTGCCGACGGCGTTCCGCCCAGTCCCGGTGCCTGGCTGACCACCACTGCCAGCCGCAAGGCTATCGACCGGATCCGGCGCGAGAACAAGCGCGACGACAAGCAGAAGGCGGCCCAGTTGCTGTACGACGACGAGCCGCCCGAACCGCTGGACGCCATCGAGGACGAGCGGCTCCGGCTGATCTTCACCTGCTGTCACCCGGCACTCGCCCCTGAGACCCGGGTAGCGCTGACGCTGCGGATGGTCGGCGGGCTGACCGTGCCCGAGATCGCCCGCGCCTTCCTGGTGCAGGAGACGGCCATGGAGCGGCGGATCACCCGCGCGAAGGCCAAGATCAAGCAGGCTCGCATTCCTTACCGGGTGCCGTCCGCGCAGGATCTGCCGATACGCGTCTCCGGCGTCCTCGCCGTTCTCTTCCTCGTCTTCAACGAGGGCTATCTGGCGACTGGCCCCGGGACCGATCCCATACGTCAGGACCTGACCGCCGAGGCGATCCGGCTGACCCGCCTGATCCGCGCCCTCCTGCCGGACGACGGTGAGGTGACCGGACTGCTGGCGCTGATGCTGCTCACCGAGGCGCGCCGCACCGCCCGGGTCTCGGCCAGCGGCGAACTTGTCACCCTCGAGGAGCAGTACCGCGGGGCCTGGGATGCCGCCCTGGTCGCCGAGGGTCATGGGCTGGTGCGCGAACGGCTGGCTGCTGCCGCCGCCGGGGTCGCTCCTGGTCGCTACCAGATCCTCGCGGCGATCAACGCCGTGCACACCTCGGCCCGCGACATCCGCGACACCGACTGGTCGCAGGTCGTTGCCCTCTATGACCAGTTCGTCCGCATCGACTCGTCTCCGATCGTCGCCCTCAACCGAGCCATCGCGGTGGCCGAGCTTGACGGCCCTGAGGTGGCACTGGCGGCCGTCGACCGTCTCGACGACAAGCTGGCCGGATATCACCCCTACCACGCGGCCCGGGCCGACTTGCTGCGCCGGATGGGCCGGAGCCAGCAGTCGCGCGCGGCCTACGACCAAGCCATCGAACTGGCGGGCAACACCGCCGAGATCGCGTACCTGACCCGCCGTCGCGACCAGCTGGGATAGTGCCCTCAGCCGGCGGGTTTGCGCGGCAAGATGGGCCGGGCAGCCGGTGCCTGCCGTCTGGGAAGGGCGTGAGGGATATGGCCGGGCGATGTCGGGTTCTGGTCGTGGTGAGCGTGGCGACAGCGTGGAGCGTCGGGATGCTGGCGACGGCGGGCGCGGCTTCCGGCCGGACTGGGGCGCTGAACAAGGGCCGGTACGCCGAGATCGAGTCGGTGTCGTGCGGGTCGCCGGGCAACTGCGCGGCCGGCGGGAACTACACGGAAAGAGGCGGCGAACAGGATCAGCAGGCGTTCGTGACCGTGGAGCGGAACGGCCGTTGGGGTCAGGCGCTCCAGGTGCCGGGCGTGGCGCTGACCAAGGGCCAGTTTTACGTCACGGTCTCTTCGGTTTCCTGTACTCCGGCCGGCCCCTGCACGGCCGGCGGGTTCTACCTCGGCGGCCCCACCGGGGGATTCGTGGTCAGCGAGAAGAACGGCCGTTGGGGTCGCGCGATCGCGGTGCCCGGCCTGGTGGCCCTGGCCGGCAAGCAAAACGCCGCCCAGGTCTTCTCCGTGTCCTGTGCCGCGCCAGGCACCTGCACCGCCGTTGGCGGCGACTCCGCCCATAAGATGTGCGTGACGTGCGTCTTCACGGTCGTGTCGCCGATGAAAAGCTCGCGGCCGATCTCCGCGTTGGACAGGCCGGTGGCGATCAGCCGGAGGATCTCAAGCTCCCGCTCGGTCAGCTCACCCAGTTCCTTCGGCGGGGCGGCGCGGGGGATGCGGGTGAACTGCCTGATCACGCGCTTGGTGATGGCGGGGGACAGCAGCGCGTTTCCGGCCGCGACGATGCGGACGGCGCTGATGAGCTGCTCGGCTGGATCATCCTTGAGCATGAATCCGCTGGCGCCGGCGCACAGCGCCTCGTAGACGTACTCGTCGAGGCCGAAGGTAGTGAGGATCAGCACCCGGGCCGCGTCGTTCGCCGCGAGGATGCGCCGGGTCGCCTCGATGCCGTCGAGTTCGGGCATCCTGATGTCCATCGGCGACCAGGACGCGGATGGTCACCGCGGCTGCTGGCTTATCGGCAGGCGGATCCGGAGCTGGAAGCCGCCGCCGCCGGGCGTGCTCGCAGTCATTTCGCCGTCGTAGAGCCGGACCCGCTCGCGGATGCCGATGAGGCCGTGACCAGGATGATGACCGTTGCCGGGCACCATTCCCCGGCCGTTGTCCTGGATCTCGATGCTCAGCTGGTCGGGGGCGTAGCCGAGCGAGACGACTGCCTGGTCGGCGTTAGCGTGCTTGAGCACGTTGGTAAGGCCCTCCTGGACGATCCGGTAGGCGGAGATGTTGAGCCCGCCGGGCAGCGGGAAGCGATTCCCGGTGACCCGCAGCTGGACGGGCAGGCCGGATCGCCCGATCTCTTCGAGCAGCCGGTCGAGACGGTCCAGCCCTGGCTGCGGCGCCAATTCGCTGCTGTGGTCGCCCGAGTCGCGCATCGCGTCAAGTAGCAGGCGCATGTCGGTTAGCGCGGTCCGGCCGGTCTGCTCAACGTCGCGGAGGGCGTTCTTGTGCTCGGCGTGCGCCTCAGGGAGCTTGTGCCGCACGGCGCCGGCCTGAAGCACCATGACGCTGACCGCGTGGGCGATGGTGTCGTGCAGTTCACGGGCTATCCGTGCTCGCTCCTCGGCGGCCGCGACGCGCGCGGCGGCGTCACGCTCCTGCTCGGCGCGGGCGGCCCGCTGCTCCGCCGCCTGCGCATACCCGGCGCGCTCGCGCAGGGCCAGGCCCGCGAACCAGGTAATCGCGAAGAGCATCGGGATGAAGATGAGCTCGGTGCAGGGGTGGCCCGGCTGGTTGTACACCACGATCGCCGCGCCGCCCACCACGATGGCCAGGCCGATCCGAGCCTGCCGGGCGTCGCTGAGGTTGCCGAGCAGGAACGAGGCGATCATCGCCGCGATGAACGCGCTGACCGTGGTCACGACCAGCCGCCCGTCGATGAAAGAGACCGCGGCGGCTAGCAGCCAGGTCGCTGCGGGAGCGGTGAACGGGAAGCGGTGGCGGCCGAGAAGCACCAAGACCACCAGCCCGATCGCCGAAGCGGCGAACCACGCCGGCTCCTGTCCATGCCGGATCGCCACCTCGACCGTGCTCTCGACCGCGAGGAGCACAATCAAGACCTCGAGCGCGTACCGGCGCGCTAGCGATCCCAAGCGTTCCACGGCACGAACTTAAACCG
>DASYAT010000078.1:0-50892 GCA_036501205.1 Streptosporangiaceae bacterium
TCGTTAGGTGGCAAACCGACGACTTCTGGTACTACGCACTGCTAGCAACGGTGGCCTACATCCGCGCTGCCGCCGACCGTGTTGGGGTACCTGTGTCCCAAGCCTGCGCGAAACTATCCGAGCTCGTCAACTGACCCTTGCCTATGCCCCAGTCCCACGTTCCACGCTTGAGCAAACCGTCGCGACCCAGGCACAACGTCACCTGCGAGCCATGTGCCCGGAATACGGGACGCCGCCCCGGTCGATGGGTGTTTCGCCGGGACGCTTCCAAACGATGACAAGTCACGCCCAGCCGGTGACCCTGGGCTCGGGCCGGGGCGGTCCTCAGCGCGGCGTGATGTTGTAGTTGACCCGGAATAGGTTGCCTGGGTCGTACTGGGCTTTGACCTGGCCGAGCCGTGCGTACTTGCCCTCGCCGTAGGCCTCGATCACTCGATCCTGCTTGTCCTCGTCGGCGTTGAGCATGTTGACGTAGACCCCGTTGCCGGTCCACGGCTTCAGTGCCTGCGCGCAGGCGCGGATGCGCGCGATGTAGTCCGCGTCCAGGTCGGCGTCATCCCAGGCCATGGCGAAGTTCAGCCACATCTGGTACTGCCGGTTGGAGAACGCGGAGTCGTCCTCGGCCACGTCATCGATCGCGCCGCCGAGTCCGAGGATCTCTACTTCGCCGCCCATCGGCATGTCGCGGAAGAACTCGACCAAGACGTCGATGGCCTCGTCGGTCAGCGACTGCAGGTGCGCTTCCTTGGTGTAATACCGGTGGCCGTCGCAGAACTCCTCGTCGATCAGGTGCTGCACGCCCGCGCCGAATGGCAGCACCGTAGCGGCGGTGACGGCCGGCGTGCCGATCGCACCGAGCCGATCGATGAGTTCCTTGCCCGCCGGATCGTCAGCGTCCTCAAGCCACATTGAGATCAGCATCAGCATGCGGGCGCCCACGAGTTCAGGCGGCACGAATGGCAGCGCGGGCATGTCGTGCTTGAGCGCGGCGTGGAATCCGACGTTGCGGCCGAGCGTCGGGTAGATGGCCGCGTATTCGCGCAGCGCCTGCGCGGACTGGTCGGGATGGTAGAGCGAGACGCCAATGCGCATCATCGGCCCGAAATCGTGCACGGCGAACGTGAACCTGGTGACGATGCCGAAGTTGCCGCCGCCACCGCGCAGCGCCCAGAACAACTCAGGGTGCTCGGTCGCCGATGCCGTGACGACGTCACCGCTGGCCAGCACGACCTCCAGTTCCACGAAGTTGTCGCAGGTCAGCCCGTGCTTGCGCGAGAACCATCCGATCCCGCCGCCGAGCGCGAGCCCGGCCACGCCGGTTTCTGACATGATCCCGGCCGGGACGATCAGGCCGAGCGGACCGGTCGCCGCGTCCAGATCGCCGAGCCGGCAGCCTCCCCCGGCGTGCGCGAGCTGCCGCTCCGCGTCGACGGTTACGTCCCGGAGTCCGGCCAGGTCGATGGTCAGGCCGCCGTCGGAGAGCGCCTTTCCCGCGACGTTATGGCCGCCGCAGCGCACCGACGGCGCGAGGCCGAACTCCCTGGCCACGTTGACTGCGGTAACGACGTCGGCGGTCGACGTGCAGGTCAGGATCAGCCCTGGCCGCTTGTCGACCATCGCGTTCCACACGGTCCTGGCCTGCTCGTAACCGGAGCTGCCCGGCTCGATGACCTGGCCGGCGAACCGGCCGCGCAGGGACTCGATGATCTTCTGGCGGACCGCGGCGTCGATGACGCCCGCTACCTCGCTGGTGGTGCTGGAAGTCATGGCTGCATCGCCTCCTGAATGACCTTCAAAACTGTATACAGTTTATAACTGTATACAGTTTGGCGATGAAGTCAACCGGGCGGTCGCTGCGACGGAACGTGACGCGGAAGGCGAATTTCCAGGGTTCAGCAGAACCGTTCGATCAGCGTGCGGGAGCCGGCGCTGCCGACCGCCCAGAACCCGCTCTTGGGCACCGATGCGGCGCCGAACAGCCAGTCGTCGCCAGCTCCCGGGCTCGGCGCCGACGCCTGGGACCAGGCGTGGCCGTCCCAGTGCTCGATCAGCGTGCTGAACCTAGCGCCGGGATTCGCCCGGCGGGCGCCCACCGACCAGGCCTGGCTGGCGTTCCTGGCCGCGATCGCCTGCAGTGAGTTGAAGTCACCGCCGGGACTCGCGACGGGCACTGTCGACCACGTCGTGCCGGTCCACTTCTCGGCGAGTGTCCTGGTCTGGTTGCCGCTCAGGTCGCTGCCGACCGCCAGCGCGACGCGTGCCGATGGCGCGGCGACGGCCTGCAGGAACCGGTCGCCCTGGCCCGGGTTGGCGGTCTTGACGGTCTGCCACTTCGTCCCGTTCCACTTGATCGCCAGCGTCGAGGAGAACCTGGCCGGCTCGGTGCCCACCGCCCAGGCCCGGCCGGCGGAGGTAGCGGCGACGCCGAACAAGAAGCCATCGCCGCGGGCGGGTCCAGGACTCGGGCTCTTGACGATGCGCCACTTCACGCCGTCCCAGTGCTCGACCAGGGTCTTGCGGTCGCCGCCGCCAGGCGCGCCAGGACCATGCCGGTAACCCACCGCCCAGATGTCAGAGGCGGAGACGGCCGCTACCGCGGCGAGCACGTTCTCCCCCGAGTCGGCGTTCGGGCTCGGCACGACTGACCACGCCGAGCCGTTCCAGTGCTCGACCAGCGTGCGGAAGCTGGTCGTGGACTTCTCGTAGAAGCCGACGGCCCACGCGTTGGACGCGGTGATCGCCACGACGCCGCTGAGCGTGCTGGTCTCGTGATGGCCGCTGGCCGGATTGGCGCTTGGCACTACCTTCCACGCCGAGCCGTTCCAGCGCTCGATCAAGGTCAGGAAGCCAGAGCCGGTGTCGTAGCTGCCGACGGCCCAGGCGTCCCTGGCCGTCCTGGCCGCGACCGCACTGAGCGTGGCCGAGACGCCGCGACTTGGGCTGGCGACCACCTGCCAGGCACAAGCGCTAGGCGCGGCCAGGGCGGCGGACGCGGGTGGCAGGGTGACGGTGATCGCCGTGCCGATCATGGTCGTGATCGCGACGATGGGCGTCAGTACTTTCATGGGGTCCAACCAGGGCGTCTCAAGGGTTAAAAGCCAGGTCAAAAGTATGACCATAAAGATCGCTCGCTGGACAGGGCTCGGCCGCGCTGACGTGACGCAATACAGTGCCCTGGAAACGGAATGTCACGCCGCCGTTGCCTTTGGTCATCAAAGTCTGCTTTGCGCTGCTACAGTTTGGCCGAACCGACGTCTTGCAGATGGGACACATGAGAATCGTGGTTACCGCCATGCCTCAAGTTGCGCCGCAAGACCCTTCCGTTGCACATCAAGCCAATGGGTGACGCCGACCGGCGGGGCCGCGCGAGCCGACGGTCCCGGTTCAACGGGCTGGTCAGGCCGTACGTGCTCGGGGCGAGCGGAAGCCAGGGCCGTCGCCACGCGGCGACGGGTGGTCCGCCTTCGCGGCCACCCGAGTCGCATCCCTACCCGGAGCCGTATTCACATCCCTACGCTGATGTGACGTCGCCTGATCTTCTGGGCGCGCCGTGGGCAGCGGCGCCGCCGCCTCCAGGCCGGTCGGCTGGCCCGGCGGGCCCCGGATACCAGCCGCCGTCGCGCGGTTCCCGGCGGCGCACCCCGCCGCCGCTGTGGCAGGACTCTCTCCTGGTGCTCGCCCGGCACCGCTCGCTGGCCGCGATCTGCGCTCTCGCCCTGCTGGTGGCCGTCACCGGCACCGTGATCCTCGTTTCCCAGTCGGGATCGCCCCGGCTCCTCGCCAACTCCTGCGATGCGACCCGCTGCCACCGGATCACGATCCGGGTCGGCCCCGGCAAGCCTGACTCCGGGCGTGCCTCTGGTCCCGCGGTCACCGGCCGGTCGCACCGCCGCCACGCCCACGGCCGGAAGCCGTCGGCCTCCCCTGCGCCGACACCGTCTCGCGGTCATCACCCGACCCCGCTTCCGAGCCGGACCCCAAACCGCCCCAAGCCGAAGAAGTCCCCGACTTCGCCGCACCCGACGAAGGCACCCACCCCCAAGCCATCGGGTACTCCGACCGGCAAGCCAACCCCGAATCCGTCGCCACCCCCGCCGTCGAGCCCGCCCACCCCGACGCCGACCCCGACGCCGCAGCCGAACGTCAGCTACACGGTGGTGCAGCAGTGGCAGGGCGGCTTCCAGGGCGAGTTCACGATCGTTAACCAGGGCACCGCGCCGATCACCGGCTGGGAGCTGCGGGCGGAACTGCCCTTTGACCGGATCGACTCGGTGTGGGACGCCGTGTACCACGTCCTCGGCGACACGCTCGTCCTCGACCCGCCGTCTTACCAGACAACGATCCCGCCGGGCGGCAGCCTGACCGAGAACTTCACCGCCAGGGGGCGCTGGACCAAGCCCATCAGCTGCACCTTCAACGGCGCCCACTGCTAACTCGGCGCCAAGTGGCCGGGATGCGTCACCCCGGCCCGGTGCATGATGTCTTCGAGTACCTAGCGGGGGTGAGGACGATGGACGGGGACGGCGCGGAGCCTTTCGATTGCAAAGTCGCGGTCAGATGGCGCGACATGGATGCGCTCGGTCATGTCAACCACGCCGTGTTCCTGACCTACCTTGAAGTGGGCCGAGACGCGTTCTTCATCCGGATGCTCGGCGATGAGCCCATTTACGTTGTCGCCCGGCTGGAGATCGATTACCGCGCCGAGATCGGCACGACGCAGGAGTGGGTGCGGGTTCGAGTCGAGGTGGAACGGCTCGGCACGACCAGCTTGACCACCCGCGAGACGCTGTATACCTCGGCAGGCGAGGTCGCCGCCGAAGCTAGGGTCGTCACCGTCCGCTGGGACCAGGCCGGGCACAAATCGATCCCGTTCACCCCGGGCGAGCGGGTTAGCCTGTCCGCCGCGCTCATGACTCCAAATACTTAATAGCCGCGATGACCCGCCGGTTGTCATCGTCGGACGGGGCCAGCCCCAGCTTGGCGAACACGCTGGCCAGGTGTTTCTCGACGACGCCGAGTGAGATCGTCAGCGCGCCCGCGATCGCCGTGTTGGACCGGCCCTGGGCCAGGAGCGAGAGCACTTGCCGCTCGCGCGGGGTGAGCGTCGCCAGGTCGTCCGCCCGGCGGGCCGCACCCAGCAACTGCCTGACCACCTCGGGATCGAGCACGGTACCGCCGGCCGCCACTCGACTGATCGCGTCGACGAACTCGCTTACGTCGGCGACCCTGTCCTTGAGCAGGTAGCCGACTCCGGCCGGAGCGCCGGAGAGCAGCTCGGCGGCGGACCGGGTCTCGATGTACTGGGAGAACACCAGCACGCCCACCTCTGGATAATCACGCTTGATCGACATGGCCGCCCGCAGCCCCTCATCGGTGTGCGTCGGCGGCATCCGGACATCGACGATCGCCACGTCAGGCCGGAACCGGGTAACCGCGTCAAGCAGCGCCGCCGCGTCCGCCACCGCCGCGACGACCGAGAGCCCGCGCCGGCTGAGCGTCTGAGTCAGGCCATCGCGCATGATCGCCGCGTCTTCGGCGATCACGACGCGCAACTGCCCGGGCAGCTGGTGTTCGGAGATCACGCGTGCGCCGGCAGTTCGATGGTCACGATCGTCGGCCCGGCGACCGGACTGACCACCGCGAACCGGCCGTCGACGGCCTGAACGCGCCCGCGCAACCCAGCCAGGCCACCGCCCGCGGTTACCGAGGCTTGACCGGCCCCGTCGTCGGCCACGGTCAGAACAAGAACGCCAGGCTCGCTATTGCAGACGCTGACCGCCGCGTGCCTGGCCCCGCTGTGCTTGGCCACATTGGCGAGCAGTTCAGCCGCGCAGAAGTAGGCGATGGCCTCGATGGCCGGAGCGGGCCTATCGAGCAGCCGGACGGTCAGGCTCACCCGCGCCGGGCTCGTCTGCGCGAGCACCGCCAGCGCGCGTTCGAGACCACGGTCAAGCACGGCCGGCCGGATGCCCCTGGCCAGATCGCGGAGTTCGGCGAGCGTCTGTTTGGCGTTCGCGTGGGCAGCGGTCACGAGCTCGCGCAGCCGTTCGTCCCCGGCCCGCTCGGCCTCGAGGCTCTCCTTAATCTCACCCAGGGTCATAGCGAGGGCGGTGAGCCGCACCTGAGCGCCGTCGTGCAGGTCGCGCTCGATCCTGTGCAGCCGGGCATCCGAGGCGTCGACGACCCGGGCCCGCCGTTCCTGCAGCTCGCGGGCCCTCTCGGCGGCGGCGGCCAGCCGCGCCTGGGCATCGCGTTCGGCCTCCAGCCGGGCGGCGCGCTCCTCGAGAGCCTCGTGGTAAGCGCGCCGTCCGGCCAGCGAATCGCCAAGCGCCCAGGTGGTCACCGCCAGACCGCCGACGCCGATTATCGCGGCGGACAACGGTCCTTGATAGTGCCTGGCCCAGTGCAGCATCGCCAGCGGAGCAGCTACCAAGCTGACCGCCAGGGCCGCGCCGGAAACCCGGCGCGACCTGGTCGCCGCCAGCGCGTAGAGCAGCGGCACGAGCGCCAGATCGGTCGGCCCCGCCTCCAGGCCGTAGAGGACCTGCACGGCTACCAGCAGCACTGCGACCGAGAACGCTGCGACCGGGTACCGGTGGCGGGCTACCACCGTGGCCGCGAGCAGCAGGCTAACCAGCAGCCCCGGCAGGGTCAGGTCGGCGCTGAAGGCGGCCAGCGCCGCCGCCAGCGCCCAGTCCATCAGCCGCTGGTGCCGCCGAAGCCAGCCGTGCGCACCCGGCAACATCGGGATGGAAGACCCAGACATAGAAGACACGGACACAGCGCCAGGGTACGGCTACGGCAGCGACACAGTTCCTGAGCCGACCAGGAAGATGAGCTGCGATAGGAACCGGCTCGTGCCACCTGGACACGGCTTCACATCATCCTCATCGATCGTGACCTTCATCGTCAGGCTGCCCTTGATCCCCTTATACAAGCCGGTCCCCGATCCGGCCACCACCGGCGTCGGCGCGGTCACGTTCGCATGGAACGAGCACGTGCGATTGGTCGACCACCGGCTGGTCGCGGCCACGATCGCCTTGTCCAGTTGCGCGAGATGCAGCCGGAACGACCCTCTCTTCAGCCGCAGGCTTATCTGATGCTTGTGCTCTGGATCGACCTTCCCGTCCGGAAAGACGGTGACGGCCGGTCCGTAGTCGCCGACCGCACCGGTCAGCACGACCGTGAAGTCGGGCCCGTCGCTGTTCAGGCTGTAGCCGCTGAAATGCACCGGCCCGCTCACTGCCGGGCCGCCAGAAGCCGCACGGCCGACCGCCGGAGCAACCGTCGCCGCCGACGCGCACGCCGCCGCGAACAACATCCCGGCCGCCACGACGGCCGACATCGACGCCAATCGCGTCCCTCTCATAACTAATCCTCATTTCGCTAGCTGATCGACATCCGATCAATCACGCTAGGCAGGATCAGCGAGAACCGGCAGCCAGCCACCGCCCATCTTCACCTGGGGGTAAACCCGCACATGGCTGACGACCCGAAGGACGCCCGCGACCAGCTCGACGAAGAGCTGGCCGAGCTGGCCCGCGCCACCGGCGGCACCCTGCACATCTACCCGAGACCAGGTCAGGCGATACGAAGAGTCATCCTGAGGGACCTGCAGACCGACGGCGGCGCCCAGTTCGAAGCGGCGCAACTCGAGGATGACGGCACGCTGCGCATCACCGGCCACGACACCGGCCGGAGCGTCAGCGACTTCTTCGGCGACGACATCACTTCCTATGAGTGGGTGTACGTCGTGCCGCCCGACCGGGTCCGGACTCTGCTGCAAGCACTCGGCGCGAGCGACGCCGAAGACGACGTCCTCACCGCGCTCGCCGCCTACCACGAGCAACACGGCGGCCGGATCAGCGCCGTGCTGAAGAACCCGCCGGTCTGCGCCGCCTTCGACAACTGGCACTCCTGACCCGCCGGTCCCCGGCGGACGCGCGCACCCGCCGGAGGACGGTAGCGTTTGAGCCAACTGAGGGTCTAGCCGAAGGCAATGAGCAAAAGCCAATGAGCAAAATCGGTGAGCGGGTACGGCGGTTCTTGCAGAAGCCGGGAACGGCCGATCTGACCCGGCTACGGCGCCAACTGCCGCAGATCGCGGCGCAAAGTGACAACATGACCGAGTTGTCCGATGACGAGCTGGCCGAGCTAATCACGGCCGAGGCGACCGATGACGTCGTGCTCGGCGCGGCCCTGCGCGAGGCGGCCTTCAGAGCCATCGGCGAGCGGGCCTACGACGTCCAGGTGCTCGGCATGCTAGCCATGCTGTCCGGCCACGTGGCCGAGATGGCGACCGGCGAAGGCAAGACGCTGGCCGGCGCGCTAGCCGCCATCGGCTACGCCGCAAGAGGCCACAAGGTGCACGTGATGTCGGTCAACGACTATCTGGCCAAACGGGACGCCGACTGGATGCGACCGGTCTATGACCTGGTCGGCGTCAGTGTCGGCCACGTTGGCCAGACCTCGACCACCGAAGAACGCCGCGAGGCCTACGCCGCCGAGGTGACCTACGCGCCGGTCAGCGAGATCGGCTTCGACCTGCTGCGGGACCGGCTTCGCGGCGAAGGCACGGAAACGGTCCTGCCCGAGCCCGACGTGCTGCTGATCGACGAGGCCGACTCGGTGCTGATCGATGAGGCCAGGGTCCCGATCGTGCTGGCCGGAGCGATCGAGGTCGACGAGGCCGACAAGCAGATGGCCGAGGTCGTCTCGAAGCTGCGGCCGGGAACCCACTTCGAGATCGACCACGACGGCCGCAACGTCCACCTGACCACGACCGGCTCCCGCGCCGCCGAGAAGGCGCTCGGTGAAATCGATCTCTACGACGGCGATCAGCTCGACATCCTCACCCAGCTGAACGTGGCGCTGCACGCGCACGCGCTGTTGCACCGCGACGTCGACTACATCGTCCGCGACGGCCGGATCGAGCTGATCAACGCCTCCCGCGGCCGGGTCGCGCTACTGCAGCGCTGGCCCGATGGGCTCCAGGCCGCCGTCGAGGCGAAGGAAGGCGTCCCCACCAGCGCGAGCGGCGAGATCCTGGACACCATCACGGTCGAATCGCTGGTCCGCCGCTACCCGCAGGTCTGCGGCATGACCGCGACCGCCGTCCCGGTCGGCGAGCAGCTGCGCGAGTTCTACAACCTGGAGATCGCGGTCGTCCCGTCCAATCTGGACTGCGTGCGCGAAGACGAGACCGACCGGCTCTACGCGACGCTCAAGGAGAAGGAGACCGCGGTCATCGCCGAGATCGTGCAGGCGCATGACACCGGACGGCCGGTCCTGATCGGCACCCTCGACGTCGCCGAGTCAGAGCGGCTCGCCGAGCGGCTCGCCGCCGCCGGCCTGACCGCGACCATCCTCAACGCCAAGAACGACTCCGAGGAAGCGGCGATCATCGCCGAGGCCGGCACCAATAGCACGATCACCGTCTCGACACAGATGGCGGGTCGCGGCACGGACATCCGCCTCGGCGGCTCGCAGGGCGACCGGGACGAGATAGTCGAGCTGGGCGGGCTTTACGTTATCGGCACCGGCCGGCACTGGAGCCCGCGGCTGGATGACCAGCTCCGCGGGCGAGCCGGTCGGCAAGGCGACCCAGGCACGTCGGTTTTCTTCGTGAGCATAGAAGACGAACTGATAACACAGCACGCTCCGGATATCGTCGTGCCGCGCGAGGTGGCCGAAGACGGCCTGGTCAGCGACGCCAAAGCAATCTGGACGGTGAGTCACGCGCAGCGGGTTGCCGAGGGCGCCAACACTGACCTGCATCGCAACACCTGGCGCTACAACAAGCTCATCGAAGAACAGCGCCGCATCCTCCTCGAGCACCGCGAGCGGATCCTGACGACCGACGCCGCGATCGTCGCGCTCTCGACGCGATGCGAGGAGCGGTACAACGAGCTTTCAGAAAACGAAAATATAAATGCCGATTTGCTTGAAAGCATTGCGCGGCAAATCGTGCTGCATCATCTCGATCGGGCCTGGGCCGACCACCTGGCCGTGCTAGCGAATATCCGCGAGGGCATACACCTGCGTGGGCTCGGGCATGGACCGAACCCGTTCATCATGGCACTCGATCCGCTGACCGAATTCCACGCCGAGGCCGTGAAGCTGTTCACGCACATGTTCGCTTCGATTGAAGAGCAGTCGGCCGAGACTTTCGAAAGCGCCGAGATCACCGAATCGGGCCTCGACCTCGAGGCCGCCGGGCTGAAGCGGCCCACGGCCACCTGGACCTACCTGGTCAAGGACAACCCGTTCGGCACCGACGCGGATGCGGCGATGCGGCGGCTGCGCAAGAAGCGCAAGCGGAGCGACCCCGACGAGGAGGAAGCTGAAGAGGAGGCCGAGGAGGCCGAGGAGGAGGCCGAGTCCGAATCGGAGGCCCAGCCCGAAGCAGAGGCCGATGAGGCACCTGAGGCTGATGCTGCGCAGGAAGCAGAGGCTGAGGCTGAATCGGAAACGGCCGAGGATTCCGGCTAACTGTCCATCCGGGCGCTATCGTCGTGATCACGCGGGGTTACATCACGCGGGGTTACACTGCGTGATCCGACTTGAGGGGGCCCGATGAACAGAGTGGTGACCGGATTCGACACCGCTGGCAAGCCCGTGATCGTGCACCGAGGCGAGCCGCCGACGGTCATTCACGCTGGCCGGTACACCACCACCGAACTGTGGGTCACCGACCAGACCCCGCCCGTGGCGGCGGCCGACGATGCTTCGACCCGGCCCTGGGAGTTTGAGCCAGCATCGGGCGGCTCCTGCTTCCGTATTGTCGAGATCGCGCCAGCCGGTAACGATGCGGCCGATGCCGGAGCCGAGCACGAGGGCTTTCAGGACGCACACGCGACGCAGACTCTTGACTATGTCACCGTGATCAGCGGCCAGGTCGTGCTGGTCATCGGCGACGCGGAGATCACGCTGCGACCCGGCGATTCGGTTGTCCAGCAACCCGGCGTGCCGCACGACTGGCAGAACCGCTCAGCCGAGCGGGCCGTGATGGCGGGCGTGCTGCTCAGCGCGCACTGATGTCCGATCCGGCCTCGGCGTCGATCGATGCCGTGCGGCGGGCCGACCTGAGAATCTACCCGTCTGTCACCAACAAGATCGAAGTCCTCGCTGAGCACGACAGCCGGTTCACCGCTGACCGGCTCGCGGCCGCGACCAGGGCGGCGATCGCCGCCTGGGTGATGGCCTTGGACTGGGATCAGGGACGGCTGGTCGAGATCGGCGAACCGCATGACGTGAGCTACCTGCTCCAACCGGACCGCCGGTCGTGGCGGGTCGCGCCAGGCCCGCAGGTCACCGACATCGTGATCTGGCGACTCGAGCCGGAGCCCGGTGAGATCAGCATCAGCTTCGACTTCGTCGGGCGCCGGCTGTTCACCGATCCGGCCGAAGCTAAGCGAGCGTCGGCATTGCGATCCGGCGAGCCCGCCGATGCCGAGATCCCGTGCGTCGGGATGATCAAGCTGACTCTCGACCGGGCCAGCGGCCACGGCGATCCGTGGCCCTGGCGGCTGACCTCCGGTCATACGCAGACGCTGGATGAATATCGCGGCTATACCTTTACCGTCCGCCGCGAACTGCCGGGCGAATTCGAACGGCGCACCGGTTTGCCCGCCCCGTCCGCGCTCACCGGCTGGGTGCCAGTCGAGCCGCTAACCGACGGCCGACCGCGCCGGTTCCGCCTGCTGTCCGGCTTCGCCGAGCACGACGAGAAGTTTGGCTCCACCGCCGATGTCGACTTCACCGGTGAAGCGGTGCCGACCCGGGACGAAGCCGAAGCCCTGATCAACCCCGCCATCTGGGAAGAGACGACGAGAGCGCTCGGTCCGGGTGACTGGCGGCCGTCGATGAACTGGCTGGACGTAATCGAGTTGGTCGACAACGGCTCTTTCAGTACAGATCAGACATGATGAAGTATGGGTTGCCTATCTATCTCACGGGAGGCAACACAAAATGCGAATCAAGCTCAGCCCGGTGGCAGTCATCGCCACGACTCTGCTCATGGTGGCCGGCGGCGTCGGCATCGCCGACGCGGCCACCGGCGGCGACTTCCTGCTCGGCAAGTCCAACAGCGAGTCGAGTATGGCGTCACTGTCCAACAGCAAGGGCACCCCGCTGTCGCTCTCGGCACCGAAGAACACGGCGCCGCTGGCGGTCAACCGCTCCACGATGGTGAAGAACCTGAACGCCAACTTCGTCGGCGGGCTCAACGCCACTGACCTCAAGCCGACCGGCGGCGATGACTTCACTCGGGTGGATGACAACCTCGAAATCGCGCAACTCGCCACGGTCACCGTTGCGCAGACCGGGAAGCTGGCAGCCGGCACCTACTACGTCTTCGCGACAGCGATTATCGACCTGGCGACCGGCAACACCGGCGCGATCTGCCACGTCGTCCGCGCCAACAACGTTGGCCACTCGCTGTCCGAAGGCGGTGCGAGCGGAAGCGGGTTCGTGCAGGCCGCCGAGACAGTAGCGGTCAAGGTGAAGAACAACGAGCGACTGGCTGAGCGGTGCTTCACCGAGGGCACTGGCAACAGCAGTTCGGTGCTGTCCAACGCCGGAATCACCGCGATCCGGGTGCTGTCCTCAAGCGGAACGAAGCCGGTCCGATGAGCGCCAGGTATCTGGCTGCCGCCGTCCGCGCGCTGTCGCCGGCCGCCGCCTTCGGCCTGACGCTGGCCGCCCTCCTCGGCGTGACCGGCGTCGCCGATGCGGCGGTTAGCAGCGGCGTATTCGTGCTCGGCCGGGCTAACACCGAGTCGGCGACGGCCTCGCTAGCCAGCACTAAGGGCACTCCCCTGTCGCTGTCGGCGCCGAAGAACACCGCACCCCTGGTGGTCAACAGAAACTCAACGGTGAAGAACCTGAACGCCAGCTTCGTCGGCGGTCTCAGCCCGGCCGGCCTGAAACTCAGCGGCGCCGACAGCTTCCTGAAGGTCGAGACCAACACGCCAGTCGCTGGCGACGTCTACACCAAGGTTGCCGGAACGCCGAAGCTGGCGGCCGGCACCTACTACGTCACCGCGACCGCGTTGATCAACGTGACTCCCGGCAATACCGGCGCGAACTGCGTCATCGAAAAGGACAACGGCGGAATCACGATGCTCGCCGAAGGCGGCGCCAACGGCAACCACTTCATCCAGGCGTCAGAATCGGTAGCGGTTGCCGTGCCGAAGGGCGGCAGCGTGCAGGAATTGTGCACTATCAATGGCTCTGTCTCCGGTTCCATAGTGGACGACGCCGGGCTGACAGCGATCCGTATCGCGGCTTCGAGCGGAGCTGAACCAGCGTCCCGTTGATACGTTGACCAGTGCCAGGACTCCTGTCCTGGTTCGAGAAAGGAAATATCTCGTGGCCGGTCTGGCCGACTCGGCGGCTACCGCAAGCGCCGAACCATCATTGACGTCAGTCGAGCATCGGGGGATCGAGTACATACCGCGCGGCGAACGCTGGGGCATGCCGAGCAGCCTGTTCTGGATGTGGGCAGGTGCGGTATGGAATGTCGAATTCGTGGTGTACGGCGCGCTCGCCGTCGTTGTTTTCGGACTGTCATTCGCGCAGGCCGTCGTGATCATCGTGATCGGCAACCTTTCCTACACGCTGACCGGCCTTGCGAGCCTGCAAGGACCGGAAGCCGGGACTACGACGTTCGCGATCAGCCGGGCGTCGTTCGGGCCGCGCGGCAACAAGCTGCCGTCGTTCTTCAACTGGATGACCCAGGTCGGCTTCGAGATCGAGGGCATCGCGCTGATCGTCTTCGCGGCGATCCTGCTCACCGCCAAGGCCGGCTTTACCGCCGGAACCGCGCTGAAGATCGTCTTCATCATCCTCGCTATTGCCATCCAGGCCGTGCTGCCGTTGCTTGGCCATGCGGCGGTGCTGCGGGTGCTGCGCTACCTGACGATCCCGTTTGTCGTGCTGTTCGTGATCATGGCGATCATCACCGCCTCCAAGGTCAATCTCCACGCGGTTCACCACGGCGGCAGCTGGGGACAGCTGACGATCTTCCTGGCCCTGGTGATCGCGGCCGGCGGCCTTGGCTGGACCGAGAACGGCAACGACTACTCCCGCTACCTGCCACCGACCTCTGACAAAAAGCGGATCGTGCTCGCCGTCGCCCTAGGCTGCGCGATCCCGTCCGCGCTGCTCGAAATTCTGGGCGCCGGCGTGGCCACCGGGGTGCCCGGCGCGACCACCGTCAACGGACTCGTGGCCGGCTTCCCGAGCTGGTTCGTCGTGCCGTACCTCATCTTCGCGGTCGTCCAGCTGTTCGCGATCAACACGCTCGACCTGTACTCATCCGGCGTCACGCTGCAGAGCCTGATCCCGGGCCTGCACCGGATCGGGTGCGTCGCCATCGACACCGTCATCTGCGGCGCCGTGGCGTCCTACGCGGTCTTCTCGTCGGACTTCTTCAACCTGCTGACCTCGTTCCTGCTGTTCATCATCTTGTGGCTCGGCCCCTGGTGCGCGATCTACCTGGTGGACAGCTGGCTGCGCCGCAACCGCTACGACCCGCAGGCGCTGCTTAACGAGAGCGGCGGCCGGTACTTCCGCAACGGCGGATTCCACTGGCCGGCGCTGATCGCGCAGATCGCCGGCGGGGCGGCGGCGGCGCTCTGGCTGAACGCGTTTAGCGAGACCTCGCTGTCGTACCAGGGCCGGCTGGCCAGCCGGATCGGCGGTCCGTTCGGCTCCGACTTCAGCGTGTTCATCGGCTTGATCGTCGGCGGCCTCGTGTACTGGGCGCTGGCCAGCCGGTCGGTGCGCGCCGAAGGCGAAGCCACGCCGGCTCCGGCCAGCTAGATTGTCGGTGGCTGGCTCCTGGCCCTTTTGCGGCATTTATGCCATAAGCCGAAACCGGGAGCCACCCACCGATAAGGTTCGCTCGTGCCAGTGATGACGCAGGCTCCAGGCCAGTTCAGCCTTCACTCATCTCAGGTGCGGCGGCACCAGCAGATATTGCGAATGACCCTGGCTTACTATCTGCCCGCCGGCGTCCTGCTGACCCTTCTGGCGTCCTGGGCGGCCGGGCGCCACGGCGGGCCGCCCGCGTCCGGGCCGATTGCGCTGGCGTTGATCGGACTGAGTGCCGGGCAGGTCGACTTCTGCGCCTTCTTCATCTCGGCGCAGATATTGATCACCAGGCGCGACCTTGGCCGGGCCGGATCGTCAGCGGGCCAGTTGACGCTCAGCGGCGAGGGCCTCTGCGATGGACGCAGGCTGATCTCCTGGCCGCAGGTCCTCCGCGTGCGCGTGCACCGAGGCCGCATCCCGCGCATCGCCGTCCGCTGGCAGGACGAACCCGCTAGCGTCGGCGAGCGCACGAGCGTGTGGCTGCCTTCCCTGTACGGCGTCAGCCCGAATGAGATGGCTGCCGTCTTCGAGCAATTCGTGACCGTCGAGGACCCCGGCCGCGCTTTAGCGCCGGTCTACGATGACCAGGCGGGAACGGTGACGTTCTTTGCCAACCTCGGTAACCTGCGTGCTCGGCGTCACCAGCACCTGCGTAGTTTCTGGCAGGTGCTGGCGATGAACGCCCCAGCGGCAGCGGGCCTCTTCGTCGCCGGCCAGCCGCTAGCCGCCGGACTTGTGCTGGCTGTGACCGCCACGTTGCTGCTGCGCCAGTACGGCAAGGTGGCCGAACTGGCCAAGCCGCTGCGGCTGGGCCGAAACGGCTACGGCCGGATGCTCTTGTCGCCCGAGCACCTGACACTGGCCGGCACCGGTATCGCGATCTCGTGGTCGCACGTTCACGATGCGGCGCTCAGTCATACTGGCCGTACAGGCCTAGACGGCGTGATCAGGTGCCCTGAGCATGATGCCGACGAATCATGTCGGTACCGCGACCGCACGATCAACTTTCATGTCGCCGACTCGCTGTTCAGCACGACAGTCGACGATCTCGGTGCGGCCTTCGGCCGGCATGTCGGCATTGCCGACGGCGCCTAGGCGCGGTGCTCGGTGTCGACTGGCGTCGCACCCTTGCGCAGCTTGTCGAGTTGATCACTCAAACCCCGCTGCTTGGTCTCGTCCCAGTCCCATGGATGGTCATCCCCATACTGGTAGCCATCGGGTGGGGCGATGGAAAGGGCGCCTGGATCAGCCTTAGCCCTAGATTTCATCCGAGTCTCCATCCGATGGCAGAAACCTAACCATCTAACGTCCTATTCCCTATGCGGCGGCCAGGCAATCGGGAACAGTCTCGACAATGTCATCAGCACGGTGACGACACCGGCCACCGCCGCGAGTACCGTCCACAGCCTAACCGGCGTCGGGTGGCCAGCCTGATGCAGTACGAGATCGCCGACGCCGATCAAGATCACAATCGCGTCGACGCCGATCAGCAGCCGTGCGAGCCACAGCAGCCGCGAGGCGAGCGGGTGAGCGCGCGGCCCGACCAGCATCGTGGCGAAGACACCGAGCAGAGCCAGCAGCAACGTCGCCGCGGTGCCTGCCTCTCCCGAGGTGTTCTTGCCGTACACCGCCGGCAGGTTGAACCTTCCCGCGATGATCACTCCCCCGATGGCCACGGCCACCAGCCACGACTGGGTCAGCCATCCGGGCCGGGTGACCCGCACCCAGATCGCGGTCCGGTACCTGATAAATGCCGCATCGGGCGGGTTGACCTGAACGTGCGGCAGGTATCCAGGCACGGCGATCGCGGCGTCGGGCGCCCAGACGACGATTCCGCGCAACCGATCCCAAAGCGAGCGACGACGATGTACCGGTTCTGCCTGGCCCTCGGTCCATGAAGGGTCGGCGGTTATCCCGACTATGTCCACGCCGTCAGGAGCGGTTACCTCAAGGTGATGACTGCCACCCTTAGCACCGATCCGCAGGTCCACCTGCCAGGCCCGCCAGCCCAGGCTCTGCCAGATCCGCTGGAACCGCCCGGCCGGCCGGGTGAACCGCACCTGGCCCTCATAGGCAAGCTTGATGATCCGGCGCTGAGGCGGCGTGCGCACGCAGATGTGCACGAGGAAGTTCCTGGACAAGTCTTCGACCATCCGGCGGAAATAAGCGCTCGCCATCAGCCGGAACGCGATCAGGCCGACCGTCTCGCCCAGATCATCCCAGCCTTGCCTGGCCTGCAGCTCGGTCCGGACGGCGAAGGCGTGATGCCGCCGAGCGGCCCTGATGTGCAGGCGAAGGTCAATCCGGCGCCGCAGATGCCGCCGGCTGGTCTGGCTGAGCAGCCGCTGGGTCTGCTCCACCTCGCGCTTGGCCCGCCTCGCCCGGCGCCGGGCGATGATCAGGTTCGAGGCGATCAGCAGCGCGGGCGGGTCCGCCCGCAGCTCGGCCAGCTGCGAGGAGATGATGCGCCCGATGTCGGTCACCAGTTCCCCGGGCAGTTCCCGCGCCTTCCCGCCCAGGTTCTCCTGGGCCCAGTAGACCAACGCGGCCTGGAGCAGCTGGGTGGTCTCGCGCGAGGTCGGCAGCCAGACCGTAGCCGACCTCTCATCCCGCAGGTCAAAGGAGATCAGGTTGGCCTTGGTCAGGCTGTGAATCGGCACCAGGTGGAATCGCTCACCGCCGCGATGAATGGCTGGCGCGTCGTCAGGGACTTCGAAGTCGACGCTGATCTCCCACCGGACCGCCCTGGTGTCCAGGAACTCGAGCTTCTCGACCCGGCGCTTGACCCAGCTGGGCTGCGACATCGGGTCAGACGCCTTGGCCTGAAGCTGCAGCAGGCCCAGTCCGGCCACCGCCTCATCTTGGTCGAAATGGGGAACGGCTGGACTTGGCATGCCGGTATTCAAGCAAGATTCTTATAGCGGTATCAGCCCGACGATCACGTTGCCGTATCCCGGCCCGGCCGCATCGACCATTCGGCGCAGCGCCCTGGTGGCGACCGCGCGGTCATCGGGAGCGAGCCTGGCCGCGATCCGGCCGAGTTCGGCCCGGCGCCACTGCGCCACCTGATCGACCAACTCCGTCCCCCGATCGGTCAGCGCCAGCGTCACGACCCCCCGATGCAACGGGTCGCCCTGGCGGTTGACGTGGCCGGAGGCGACCAGCCGGTCCGCGAGCCTGGTGATCGTCGACGGCTCCAGGTCAAGCGCCCGCGCCACCCGTCCTGACCTGGTCGGGCCAAGATCCGCCAGCACCGCCAGCAGCCGGAATTGCGGCAGCGACACCGCTTCTCCCGGTACGTCGATGCTGCGCAGCGCCACGCCCACCAAGACCCTGGTCACCGCCTGTAGCACCTCGACCAGTTCCGATGCAGGTCCGCCAGGAAAGGCCTCATCCTTTGTTGCCGAGATTGTCATAGACAACTATTGTAGAGAGCAAGGCTTGCAGAAGCCAACTAGATGTTGGGCCACACCTTCGCCACCCATCAGGGAAGCCGCCATGAGAATGTTCAAGTACCGGGCCCTGGTCACGCTCGACCCGCCCGGTCCAGGCAAATCGGGGCACGATTACCCGAGCGGCACCCACTCGCTCGTCGTGCACGCAAGCCGCATTGACGACCGGTCCCGCGACAAGTACTTCCCGGCCGTGATCTCCACCGACGACGAAGTCCCGCTGCACGAAGGCGAGCGAACCGTGGTAACCGTCACCATCGCAGCCGACGACGCCCCCGACTTCCTAGCAGCCGGCCAGACCTTCACGATCTGGGGCGAAACCGCAGGCCACGGTGTCGTCTCCCGCCAAGTCTTCACCAACGGCGAACCCAGCTAACTCCCCGACCGGGCGGCGAGGCCGGCTAACGACCTCCGAAACTACGAACTGATATCGCCTGACTTGTCGCGTCATCTTCCCATTACTTGAGCGCCACACATGAAGTCATGGGCGCGTCGTCGTTGCGGTGCGGTGGCACGGGCCGACGCGGCCGGATGAATGTGCGGATTCACCCCCGGGATCCCTGGTGAATATGCGGTTTCACCCGGAAACGGGGTGATGATGAACCCGGCCGCCCGTGACTGGCGGGCCGCCCGTGACTGGCGGGCCAGCCGGGACTGGCGTTGCCGAGCGCAGCCTGAACTCCTACCCCCCGGCGCCATCGCACCCCGGTCCTGTCGCACGCCAGCCCCACCACGCACTCGGCCCCATCGCACCCGGCACCGTCGCACCCGTCGCACCCGTCGCCGTCTTGCCTCGATCAGTAGCGTCACAGTCTCGGCCGAACGTGCTCTAACCGCCTCAACCTGCCTGAACTGCGGTTTTGTCAACTACGCGGCATCGGATTACTCATCCTGCTATAAAGATCAACGTCCAATTGCGCGAGACTTGATAACTATTTATCGACTAAAACGTGACTGAAAACGCTACTCGCGGGTAGCTTGAAGCCTAACGCCCGATGGAACCCGGCGAATCATACAGAGTGTATGAATCTGGACAAGGAGGCGGATTCCATGACCATATCAAAGACGGTCGGCACCATGCTGCTCGCCGCGGCCGGTGCGGCAGCGGTGATCGGCATGTCCGCTGCGCCAGCACTGGCGACGCCAGCGGCGGCAAAGGCAACCAAGCTCACGGCTAAGGTCAGCGGGGGCGGCTCATACACCGCGACAACAGCCAAGACCGTACTCAGCAACCGCGGCGTCGACGTCACCTGCACCGCCAAGGGCAAGACGCCCGGATCGTCTGCGTCAGGCTCGATCCCGAATGGCACGCACAAGGGCAACTCGCCGGTGGCGGTCGGCACCGCAACGAAGCTGGCCTTCAATAACTGCACGGGCCCGCTCGGCAAGGTCACGACGAAGATCATGAAGCTGCCGTACAAGGTCGACGTCGACTCCAAGACCAACAGCAAGGGCCAGACCGACGGCTTCATCTCCGGCGTCAAAGTCGGCGTGAAGATGACCGGCTGCTCGTTCACGGTGACCGGTGCTGCGCCCGGCTTCTACACCAACAGCAAGCACACCCTGACCATCGCTTCGAAGCTGCCGATCAAGCCGCTTAACAAAGAGCAGTTGACCGTCTCAGGCGTGAGTGGCTGCGCCGGCCTAGTCAAGAACGGTGACCACCCGGGCTTCAACGCCACCTACACCCTTAACCGCAAGGGCACGATCAAGGTCAGCTAACCTGGCCAACCTGTAACAGATCCGCGGTACAACATCGCACAGCCGCCGGGGCAGCAGCCTGATCGCTGTCCCGGCCGGCTGCGCCTTTGTCAGGTGGAGGTTCAAATCCGCCAGGTGCAGTGGCTCAAACCACGGGGCCGCAGGTCAGCCGCAGCGACCGGAGTCGTGGTCACCGCAATCACGCTCGCCGGAGCGGCAGGCATAGCGGCGGGCGCCTCCGGTGCCAGCGCGGCGCAATCGGTCAACGCCGACCTCAGCTACCGGTGCGAGTTCCCGGCCAGCGCACGGCCGGTCGGCAGCTTCCCGGCCAGCGTGACGGTTGCCGCGAGCTTCCCGGCAACGGCTCCGGCGGGCCAGCCGGTCGAGCCGATCGGCCTGCATCTCACCGCGCACCTGCCGGCGGCCGCGACCGCCTACCTGACCAGCCTCGGCGCCGCGTCCCTGACCGGCTCGGGCACGCTAACCTCCGCCCAGGCCAGCAGCACCACCAAGACGACCAGCACAAAGGCCAGCGCCAGCGACCCGATGCTGGCCCCGTGGCCATTGCGGATCAACCCAGCCCCTCTCGCCGGCCGCGAGCCGCTGCACCTGACCGCGACAGCCCTGACCGACCCCGGCGCCGCCCCAGTAACACCTGGTCAGCCGCCAAAGCCGGGACCGGCCACGATCACGGCCGGCTCGCTCGCCTTCAACTTGTCCCTGACCGGCACCGATGGGAAGCCAGCCGCCTCGGCCATGGTCCAGCTCAGCTGCACTCCTGCCAGCAAGACCGGCACCACGCTCGCCTCAGTCCAAATGCATCAGGCCAAGAAGGCGCACGGCAACGCCCGGCCGGCTAAGCGCAAGATCAAGTTTCCGCACGGCTGCGGCAAGATCAAGGTCGTCGGCGACGGCGCCGCGACCTGCGCCTACCTCACCGGCTACGCCGACGTTGCCAAGCTCATCGGCGCGGCGCTGCTGCAGCCAACGGGGGCCAAGCCCGGCCTGGTGAACGTCGACTTCGCCGAGCACCACAAGCTCGCTAAGGGCAAGCTGATCGAGCGCTCCACCGGCAAGCTCTTCTACAAAGGCGAGCCGGTGCTGCCCCCGATCACCGCGACGCTGCTGGCGTTCAGGTTCGTCCCGGTCACCGCGACCCTGCTGATCCGCGAACTGAGCCCGATCATCATCATCTCGGCTTCCGGCATTACCGCCCCGCCATTCCCGATCAGCGTCGTCGCCACCGCGAAGGTCTCCATCCAGATCACCAAGGTCAAGGTGAACGGCGTGCCGCTGAACGTCGGACCGCACTGCCGCACCGCGAAGCCGGTGTCACTCAAGCTCTTCGCCAAAGGCGACAACACGCTGCCGCCACGGGGATACACCGTGCCGACCGGCGGCGCGCTCCAGGGCCGGGTGACGATCCCCCGGTTCATTGGCTGCGGAGTCGGAGAGAACCTCGACCCGTTGTTCACCGGCTCGATCTCAGGCTACGGCAACTTCGTCAAGCAGACCCAGGGCAAGCTCTGCGGTCCCGCCCAGCCGGCCAACTGGGTCTGCCCGCCGCCCGTACCCAAGCCACTGCGCTAACTGGTCCGCGACCGCAGCCTGGGTCTCCGCTGACGACCGGTTCCACTAGAGGTTGCTGACGAATCTGAGCCGCTTCCGAAGCCGGCCAGGCCGAGCGTTCACGTTTTCATTCTGGTAATAATCGGCACTTGCCTCAATCATGATCGCGTGCTCATGATTGAGCAGCGCCCGGGCCTCCAATGCCTCCTCTTCGTCACCGCCGACTTCGACCGGCTGGTACTGCGGGGTGGCGCGTGCACGATCAGCGGCCTTAGCGCTTCCTGATGAAACGGCGTCATCGCGCTCGGCCCGGTCGGCCCAGCTCACGTTCATACTCGCCAACTTTGGCCAGCCGTCCGATTGCCCTGCGAGCGAAGGCAACTCGTGCGCCAGTCTCCCTCCTGACCGCCATGACAGTGCCTTCATCGGCGATGCCCACTGGCCGAAAACGCCCTCGATGTACCAGGTGCTGTCCCTGGCATCCCCCCAGCCGATCGCCCTGAGCGCCGAAGCCAGCGCGAAAAGCCGGCGCTCCAGATCGCCATCACACCCATACGAAATCGTGACCCGGCGCGTACAAAGAACCCTGGGCTCAAGGTGCCTATCCAGCCAGGACGTGATGATGCGGTGCGCCTCGGCGACATCGCGGCGCGGTCAGACGGCGCAAATCTGGCACACGACTGGGCCACACGCCGACGACCAGGTAAATCGCGATAACGAGGAGCGCCTTCAGTTCGCCACCGACGTGACGCGCGGCATAAGCCAACCGGCTCATGTTCTCTGGGTCAGAGTCGTCCCCGTGACTGGCCACCCACTCAACGTAGACCCCGCTTTGCCGACCTGAACAGCGGTTTCGCCAGCTATGCGGCAGCCGGTTGCTCATCTGGTGATAAAAAGTCAACGCCTATTTACGCAGGACTTGCTAACTATTTATTGGCTAAAACGTGACTGAATACGCTACTCGCGGGTAGCTTATAGCCCTAAACACTGGATGGAATCCGGCGAAACATACAAAGAGTATGAATCTCGACAACGAGCCGGATTTCATGACTAACCCTGAGCCGGCCAACACCGCCGCGAAGGCACAGGAGCTACTACGGCACGTCAGAAACCAGAGAGGAGAAATACATGTCCCCAGCCACTAGATCATCCTGGGCGAGACGGGCAGCCACCGCCGGAGCCGCCGCCGCATCGGTCGCCGCCGTTGCCGCCGCGCTGACCATCACGGCCGGCCCGGCGTCAGCGGCAACGAAGGTGCACGCCAGTTACAAGGTGACGGGCAGCACGTTCCTCAAGGGCCCGAACTTCTCGCTGCCGCTCGGCCCGGGCACGCTCGCTTCGGTCCTGAACGCTGCCAACGGCAACCTGACGGCGGTCCTGACCATGCCGGACGCGACCGGCTCGTTCAAGCAGGACGGCCTCATCCCGGTGACCGCCACCACCCGGTTCATCAACGACGGCAAGACCACAGGCAAGCTGAACCTGAACACCGGCGCGGTCGCCACCACGTCGAAGATCACGCTGCAGATCACGCAGCTGATCGTCAGCGGCCTGCCCGTTCCAGTCGGCAAATCCTGCGAGACCGCACAGCCGGTTGTCGTCCAGTTGAAGAGTCAGAAGGGCTTCAACGTACTGAAAGGCGGTAATGTCGCCGGCGTGTACACCATTGGCAAGTTCCAACACTGCGGCCTGGCGACGCTGCTGATCAATGCCACGATCCCCGGAGCTGGCAACACGATCTCGCTGAAGCTCGGCAAGGCGAAAATAGGCTGACCGGCGTGGGCGTCGAGGTAGTGATCGATGGGCTGACCAAGACTTTTGGCAGCCATGTGGTGTGGAGCAACGTCTCGCTTACGTTGCCGGCCGGCGAGGTGAGCGTCATGCTCGGCCCGTCCGGCACGGGCAAGACGGTGTTCCTCAAGTCTCTGGTCGGCCTCATCAGGCCCGACCGCGGGCAGGTGCTCGTGGACGGCATCGACACTGCCTCGTGCTCAGAACGGCAGCTTTATCAGGCCCGCAAGCTGTTCGGCGTGATGTTCCAGGACGGCGCGCTGTTCGGCTCGCTGAACCTCTACGACAACGTGGCGTTCCCGCTCCGTGAGCACACCAAGCTCACCGAGGCCGCGCTTCGCCGGGTCGTGCTCGGGAAAATGGACATGGTCGGCCTGGCCGGGGACGGCCACAAGTATCCGGGCGAGATCTCCGGCGGCATGCGCAAGCGGGCCGGGCTGGCCCGGGCGCTTGTGCTCGACCCGCAGGTCATCTTGTGCGACGAGCCGGACTCCGGCCTGGACCCGGTGCGGACGGCCTACCTGTCCCAGCTCCTCATCGATCTCAACGCCGAGATCGACGCGACCATGCTGATCGTCACCCACGACATCCAGATCGCGCGTACCGTACCCGACAACATCGGCATGCTGTTCCGCGGCAACCTGGTCATGTTCGGTCCCCGGGAGGTGCTGCTCACCAGCACCAACCCGGTGATCACGCAGTTCGTGAACGGCCGCAAGGTCGGGCCGATCGGCATGTCGGAAGAAAAGGACGAGGCGACGCTGGCCCAGGAGCAGGCCAGCATCAACGGCCAGGGCGACGGCGCGGCCGGGTCAGCGCTGCCCACGCTGGCGCCGCAACTCGTGCCCAGCCCTGGCCGGCCGCCTCGCCAGGCGGTTGAGCGGCGCACCTCCCGGGTGCTGAGCTTGCTGCACACGCTCCCGGACTCCGCGCAGCAAGCGATCACCGCCAGCCTGCCGGCCCGCCAGCCCGCCCCAGCGCCGCAGCCGGTGCAACCGGTGCCAACCGAGCCGGCAACGCCAGAAGAAGCACTGGAACCAGGCATCGAAGAAGAGGAAGTGCCGAGCAACTGGCCGCGGTGGCTGCCAGGAGGTGGCAACCGGTGAGCACGAGCGCGGATCCTGGCACCGCCGGCCCGCCAGCGGCCGGCCCGCCAGCCGCCGGGAGGCCAGCCCCGGCCAAGGGCACCGGCCCGTTGAGCCAGACCGGCAAGCTGTTCGCGCTCGCCGCCAGCGTTATCTGGCTGACGTTCAAGCGCCCGTTCCAGTTCCGCGAGCTGATCGAGCAGTTCTGGTTCATCGCCAGCGTGACGATCTTGCCGTCGATGCTCGTCTCGATCCCGTTCGGCGCCGTGATCACCCTCCAGGTCGGCTCGCTGACCAGGCAGCTCGGCGCCGAGTCGTTCACCGGCGCGGCCAGCGTGCTCGCGGTCGTGCAGCAGGCCAGCCCGCTGATCGTGGCGCTGCTGATCGCGGGCGCGGGCGGCTCGGCGATCTGCGCCGACATCGGCGCGCGCACGATCCGCGAGGAGATGGACGCCATGGAGGTGATGAGCGTCTCGCCGATCCAGCGCCTGATCGTGCCCCGAGTGCTCGCTGCCTCGGGCGTCGCCGTCCTGCTCAACGGCCTCGTCTCGGTCGTCGGCGTGATCGGCGGCTACTTCTTCTTCGTCTACCTCCAGCACGGCACGCCGGGCTCGTTCCTGGCCAGCTTCTCCTCCCTCGCCCAGTTGCCCGACCTGTACATCAGCGAGATCAAGGCGCTGATCTTCGGCTTCATCGCGGGCGTGGTCGCGGCCCACCGCGGCCTCAACCCGCGGCCGGGGCCCAAGGGCGTCGGCGAGGCGGTCAACCAGTCCGTGGTGATCACCTTCTTGCTGCTGTTCTTCGTCAACCTCGTCCTGACCGCGATCTACCTGCAGATCGTGCCGCCGAAGGGAGCGTGAACCGATGGCCGCGACCGACGCCCGCCCGGGCCGGGTCGGAGCCGTGCTCGACCGCTCGCTCGGCTGGCTCGACCTGCTCGGTGACCAGCTGCTGTTCTACGGCAAGGCGCTGGCCTGGACTCCGCGAGCCATCCGGCGGTACCCCAAGGAGATCGTCCGGCTGCTGTCCGAGGTCAGCTTCGGCGGCGGCGCGCTCGCGCTGATCGGCGGCACGGTCGGCGTCATGGTCGGCCTGACGCTGTTCACCGGCACCGTCGTCGGCCTGCAGGGCTACGCCGCGCTGAATCAGATCGGCGCCTCGGCGTTCACCGGCTTCGTCTCGGCGTACTTCAACACCCGCGAGATCGCCCCGCTGGTCGCCGGGCTCGCGCTCTCGGCCACTGTCGGCGCGGGCTTCACCGCCCAGCTCGGCGCGATGCGGATCAACGAGGAGGTCGACGCGCTCGAAGGCATGGGCGTGCCGAGCCTGCCGTACCTGGTCACGACCAGGATCATCGCCGGCGCGGTCGCGGTGATCCCGCTCTACGCGATCGGCCTGGTCAGCTCCTACTTCGGCTCCCGCCTGGTCACCGTCTACTTCGAAGGCCAGTCCCCCGGCACCTACAGCCACTACTTCGGCCTGTTCCTGTCCCCGGTCGACGTGCTCTGGTCCTTCCTCAAGGTGCTGATCTTCAGCGTGGTCGTGATCTTGGTGCACTGTTACTACGGCTACCGGGCCGAAGGCGGTCCGGCCGGGGTGGGCGTCGCGGTCGGCCGGGCGGTCCGCACCGCGATCGTCGCGATCAACATCATCGACTTCTTCATGAGCCTCGCGATCTGGGGCGCGACGACGACCGTGCGGATCGCCGGATGAGCCATACCGACCCGATCGGCCGAGCCAGGCGCAGCGCCAAGGCGCGCAAGCGCGTGGCCGGGGTCGCCTTCCTGGTCACCGGCGGCCTGCTGATCTGGCTGTCGCTCGGGCTGTACAACAAGCAGTTCAGCTCGCCCGCGCTGGTGACGGTCTACACCAGCAGCGTCGGCAACGAGATGCACCCGGGCGCCCAGGTGATGGTGCGCGGCGTCCAGGTCGGCGAGGTGCGGCAGGTCAGCGCGAACGGCACCGGCGCCAGGCTGCTGCTCGCCATGGACCCGGGTCAGCTCCACAATCTGCCGGCCAACGTCTCCGCCGAAATGCTGCCCACGACCCTGTTCGGCGAACGCTATGTTGACCTGATCCTCCCGACCAGGCCAGCACCAAAAACGCTCACCGCCGGCAGCGTGATCAGGCAGAACCGGTCCGCCGACGCGCTCGAACTCGAGCAGGTGCTGAACAACCTGCTGCCCATGCTCCAGGCCGTCCAGCCGGACAAGCTATCGCTGACCCTGACCGCGATCGCGCAGGGCCTGCAGGGTCGCGGCACCGAACTCGGCCAGACGCTGGTCACTCTCAACGCCTGGCTGAAGGAAATCAACCCTGAGCTGCCACAGTTCGACACCGACATCAGGCGGCTAGCCGGCCTGACGAAGACCTACAACGAGGCGACGCCCGACATCCTGGCCGCGCTCAACAATTTCTCGGTCTCCGGCCAGACGCTGGCCACCAACCGGTTCAACTACGCGGCCCTGCTCGCCAACTTCAAGACCGCCTCCGATGACCTGCACTCCTTCCTGAATGCCAACGGGAACAACTCGGTCGCCCTGTCGCGGGACAGCGTGCCCTCGCTCGGCATCCTCGCCCGGTACGCACCCGAGTTCCCGTGCACGCTGGCCAACCTGGCCGACTTCGTGCCCGAGATCGACAAGGTGCTGGGCGCCGGCAGCAACGAGCCCGGCCTGCACGTCCGGGTCATCGTCGTGCCCTCGCTCGGCCCCTACAAGGCGGGCAAGGACACTCCGGTCTACGGCGACAACCTCGGCCCGCACTGCTACGAGGTCCCCTTCAAGGGCATCCACCTCCATGACGAGGCGCGCCAGCCGACCCGCGGTGCTAGCAAACACAAGAGCAAGCAATGAACCGCCGCAGCCTCGCCGCCCCCCTGGCCAAGTCGATCATCTTCGTGATCATCACGGTCACGATCACGGCCATACTCGGCGTCAGCATCGCCTACTCGGGCACCTCGGGCAACGTCGGCTACAAAGCAGTGTTCTCCGACGTCACCGGCCTGGTCGTCGGCAATGACGTGGACATCGCGGGGGTCAGGGTCGGCACCGTAACCTCGATCAGCGTCTACCACCGCAACGAGGCCCTGGTCGGCTTCGCGCTGCAGCAGGGCCGCCAGCTCCCCCTCTCGGCGACCGCCACGATCAAGTACCTGAACCTGGTCGGCCAGCGCTACATCGAGCTTGGCCAGGGCACAGGCCCCGTCGACTCCACGCTCAAGCCGGGCGGCACGATCCCGCTCGGGCAAACAACCCCGGCGCTCAACCTCACCGAGCTGTTCAACGGCTTCCAGCCGCTATTCCAGGCCCTGTCCCCCGGCGACGTCAACAAGCTGTCCAGCGAGATCATCGAGGTGTTCCAGGGCGAGTCCCCTGACATCGTCGCGCTGGTCGCGACCGTCGGCTCGCTCACCACGTCGCTGGCCACCAAGGACAGGGTCATCGACGAGGTGATCGACAACCTCAACTCGGTGCTGCACACCATCACCTCGCGCGGCGCCGAGTTCGGCAACCTGATCACCAACCTGCAGGAGCTGGTCTCCGGGCTGGCCGCCGACCGGGAGCCGATCGGCACCGCGATCTCGGCGATCGGCAGCCTGACCAGCGCCACCGCCGGCCTGCTGCAGGTCGCCCGGGAGCCGCTCGCCACCGACATCGTCCAGCTCGGGCGCCTGTCCACTAACCTGGCCGACAATTCGCCGACCGTGAACACGTTCCTGGCGACCCTGCCGGCCAAGATGACCGACATCGCCCGGCTGGCCTCCTACGGATCCTGGCTCAACTTCTTCCTCTGCAGCGCCGCGGTGTCCGGCGTCCGGACCGCCCCGCCGGGCAAGAAGCCACTCGGCGGGGTCCCGGTCACCGCGTCACGGTGTTCGTCATGAGAGGCATCAGCCTGCGGGGCATCGACCGGCAGAGCTTCGGCCTGCCGGCGCGAGGCGAGCGCCGCCCGCTCAAGCCGCTCAAGGAACGCAACCCGGTCACCATCGCCCTGGTCGGCCTGGCCTTGCTGGCGATCATCGCGCTGGGCGTGTTCTTCCAGGGTGACCTGCCGATCATCGGCGGCGGCACCGGCTACACGGCGTATTTCTCCGAGGCGGCCGGCTTGCAGCCAGGCAACGAGGTCAGGATCGCCGGCGTCACCGTCGGCAAGGTGACCGGCGTCTCGCTGGCCGGCGCCAAGGTCGCGGTGACGTTCAAGGTCAAGAACGCCTGGGTCGGTGACCGCACGACGGTCGCGATCGAGATCAAGACCGTGCTCGGCGACAAGTACCTGGCCCTGGACCCGCTCGGCCCCGCCCAGCAGAGCCCGGGCGCCCCGATCCCGCTGTCCCGCACCACGTCGCCCTACGACGTCACCGAGGCGTTCGGCGGCGTCGGCAAGCAGATCAGCAAGATCAACACCGCCGAGCTCACCAAGAGCCTGGCGACGCTGTCCGACGCGTTCGCCGCCACCCCGCCTTACGTACGCAAGGCCCTGTCCGGCCTCGCCGACCTGTCGAAATCGGTGGCGTCCAAGGACAGCGAGGTGACGAGCCTGCTCGCCGAGGCCAAGCAGGTCACCGGCACGCTCAGCCGCGAATCCACCCGGTTCAGCTCACTGCTCCACGACGGCAACCTGCTGCTCGCCGAACTCCAGCTCCGCGAGCAGGCGATCCACGCGCTGCTCCTCGACACCCAGGCCCTGGCCAGCGAGCTATCCGGCCTGGTCAACGACGATCAGGCGACTCTCACCCCGGCGCTGACCGCGCTCGGCGAGGTCACCACCCTGCTGCAGAACGACCAGACCGACCTGGCGCAGGCGATCGCGCTGGCCGGCCCGTACTACCGGCTGCTCGGCAACGCCCTCGGTAACGGCCGCTGGTTCGACATCTACCTGTGCGGCCTGATCCCCCATTCGGTCGCGCCGGGAAACACGCCCGCAACCGGCTGCGCGCCCCCGAAACCATGATCTAAAGGAACATCAAAATCAAGACCATAAGACTTTGGAGGGAGAAAGCTTCGTGACCGTCGCATCGATGGCCTCTAGGTTGCCGACGTCGATCAGGGATCGCCTGATCCTGGCGACGAGCACGGTCATCGTCGCAGCTTTGCTGATCGCGGCCGGGCTCTTCGTCTACCACGCGGTGGCTCCGACGACGAAGGTCACGGCCTATTTCTCCCAGACGATCGGCGTCTATCCAGGCTCGACCGTGCGGATACTCGGCGTCCCGGTCGGCACGGTGAGCTCAGTGACCCCGGACGGCACCAGGGTCAGGGTGATCATGACGCTGAACTCGGGCGTCCCGGTGCCAGCCAACGCGGGCGCGGTGGTCATCTCGCCCAGCGTGGTCGCCGACCGGTATATCCAGCTCACGCCGCCGTACACGCACGGCGCGAAGCTGGCTAACGGCGCCGTCATCCCGGTCACCAGGACGATGGTGCCGGTCGAGGTCGACGAGGTCTACTCCAGCCTGGCCAAGCTCGCGAACGCGCTCGGGCCGAACGGCGCTAACTCCAAGGGCGCGCTCAGCTCGCTGATCAAGACCGGGGCCGCGAACCTGTCCGGCAACGGCCAGTACCTGCGAGCGATGCTGACCGAGTTCGGCGGGCTGTCCAAGACCCTCGGCGGCTCGGCCAACAACCTGTACGCCTCGATCGTGTTCCTGCAGCGGTTCACCACGATGCTCAAGAACAACGACGGCCAGGTCCGGCTGGCCGAGAACCAGCTAGCGAGCGTGTCCGGGTTCCTGTCCAATGACCGCACCGACCTGGCCGCCGCGCTCAAGGATCTCGCCATCGCGCTGAGCCAGGTCAAGGGCTTCATCAGCGACAACCGCAGCCTGATCGATTCCAACGTGTCCAAGCTGGCCTCGCTGACCTCGATCTTGTCCCGCGAACGCGACTCGCTCGCCGAAGCCCTGGACGACGCGCCGCTCGCGGCCGACAACCTGGTCAACGCCTACGACGCGACCAGGCACACCCTCGACGGCCGCGGTGACCTCAACGAGTTCTCGATGGGCCAGGCCGCCAAGGCGTTCGACACTGCCGACAGCCAGCCCGGCGTCCCAGCCGGGCCGCTCGGCACTGTCGCGGTGCCGGCCTCATTGCTCGGGCAGCTTCCCCCGCTGCCGCTGCCAGCCGTCGGCCCGGTCTACGGCACCCCAGCGGCAATCCTTGCGGGGGGGCATCAATGAACCGGCGCCTGCTCACGGCCGCTGCCGCCGCGCTGACCGCCCTGGCATTGACCGGCTGCAGCGGTGACTCCGGTTACAACGGCATCTACTCGATCCCGCTCCCCGGCGGCGCCAACCTGGGCAGCCACCCGTACCAGGTGACCGCGCAGTTCGCCGACGCCGGCGACCTCGTCCCGCAGTCGGCCGTCATGGTCAACAACGTCGCGGTCGGCCGGGTCACCAGGATCTTCCTGCCGAAGGGCAGCTGGGTCGCGAGCGTCACCATGATGGTGAACGGCAGCGTCCGCCTGCCCGGCAACGCGATCGCCGAGATCGAGCAGTCCAGCCTGCTCGGCGAGCAGTTCGTGGCGCTGTCCGTCCCGCCCGGCATCGCGCCGACCGGGCGGCTGGCGGGCGGCGCGCTGATCCCGGTCGTCCGCACGACCAGCAACGCGACCGTCGAGCAGGTGCTCGGTGCGCTGTCGCTGCTGCTCAACGGCGGCGGCATCGACCAGCTGCACACGATCACCACCGAGCTCAACAAGGCGCTGTCCGGCAACGAGCCAGAGATCCGGTCACTGATCAGCGAGCTGCACACGTTCCTGCAGAACCTGGACTCTAATAAGGGCGCGATCGAGACCGCCCTGGACGGCCTGAAGAACCTGTCGGTCACGCTGGCCGCGCGCGACAAGCAGATCGGGCACGTCCTTGACCACCTCACGCCCGGCCTGAAGGTGCTGGCCGATCAGCGCTCGCAACTGGTCGCGATGCTGACCTCGCTGCACAAGCTGACCGGGGTCGCGGTCGCGACGATCAACGCGAGCGAGGCCAGCCTGGTCACCGACCTGAACGAGCTGGCCCCGACCCTGCGCTCGCTGGCCGACGCCGGAGCTAATCTGCCGAACGCGCTTCAGGTGCTGCTCACCTATCCGTTCACCAATCAGGTGCTGAACGACGTGAAAGGTGATTACCTGAACGCCTTCCTGTCACTGCGCGCCAAGAAGGGGACCACGATCATCCCGCCGGTCAAGCCGGGATCCCCCAAGAAGGGCAGCGGCTGATGCTGACCAGGGCGACCAGGCTGAAGGTGCTCGCGTTCGCGCTGATCGCGGTGCTGGTGATCGGCTACACCGGCATCCACTACGCCAATGTCGGCCGGTACTTCGGGCTGAGCGGCTACTACCTGGTGCACCTGGACCTGGCCAACTCCGGCGGCATCTACACCGGCGCGGACGTGACCTATCGAGGCGTCTCGGTCGGCCGGGTCGGCACCATGCGGCTGACCGCGACCGGCATCGAGGTCGACCTGGACATCAGCGACTCGGCCCCGAAGATCCCGAGCCGGCTGCACGCCGCGGTAGCGGACCTGTCCGCGGTCGGCGAGCAGTACGTGGACCTGCGTCCGGACGCCTCCAACGGTCCTTACCTCGCCGCCGGCAGCGTGATCGGTGAACGCTTGACCGCCCTGCCGCTGCCGGTGACCAGCCTGCTGACAGCCGTCAACGACCTGTCGACGTCGCTGCCGCTGAAGTCGCTGCGCGAGCTCACCGATGAGCTGGCGACCGGTTTCGGCGGCCAGGGCGGCAACCTGGCCGACATCATCGACGGCAACCACGCGCTGATCGGCGCCGCCGACCATACGCTGCCAGCCGAGAAGACGCTGATCTCAGATGCCCGTGAAGTGCTCGCCACTCAGATCGCAGAGACCAGCGAGCTCGAAGCTTTCGGCCAAAATGCACTTTTGCTTTCCCGCGCGCTGGCCGATTCCAACAGCAGCCTTCGCGAACTGCTCACCGCCGGGCCGCAAGCCGCCGCGCAGCTGGCCGACCTGCTGAGCGAGAACAACCCGGCCCTCGGGGTGCTGATCGCGAATCTGCTGACCACCTCTGAGGTCACGCTGACCAGGGGCAAGGCGCTCAATGAGCTGCTGTCCGCGCTGCCGGCCGACGTAGCGATCGGGTCGACCGTGATCAACAACCATGGCTCGCAGTTCGGCGTGGCGCTGACGTTCTTCAACCCGCTGCCGTGCACGAAGGGGTACCTCGGAACGCAGTACCGCAACGGGCTGGATACGCTGCCGGTGCCGTTGAACACGGGGGCGAGTTGCGCGCTGCCGGCGAGTTCCGGGGTGGATGTGCGCGGGTCGGCGCACGCGCCGTCTGGTGGCGGCGTACCGCCGGCCGCGGTGCCCGGGCTAGCTTCGCTGCTGGGGGTGTCGCCGTGACCGCGACCGAGTCTGAGTCTGAGCCCGTGCCGGAGCCTGAGGCTGATGCCGCGCCTGAAGCTGAGGCTGATGCCGCGCCTAAGGCTGACGCCGCGCCAGAGCCCGGGCCGGCGCGCACCCGGCGGGTCGATCCGGTCCGTCTGACGGCGGTCCTGCTCCTGGCCGCCTCGGTGCTGTTCGCCGCGTTCGGCGGCTGGTACTGGCTGAGCGCACCCCGGGTATCGACGCAGGCCCAGGTCCGTGACCAGGCTCTTCGGTCGGGCGAGCAGGCCGTGCTGAACTTCAACACGCTCGACTACCGGCATGTCGACGCCGGGGTGAACCTCTGGCTGCAGTCCTCCGCGGGCTCGCTGCACGCCTCGGTCCTCGCGGGCAAGGCGGCGTTCGAGCAGCAGATCGTCAAGGCGCAGACGATGACCTCCGCCCGGATCCTCGACGCGGCCCTGACCAGCCTGAACGTCCAGTCCGGCCGGGCCACGATCATCGTGGCCATCCAGCTCACGGTCACCCCCGCGCACGGCACGGCCAGCTCCAAGCAATCTCGCCTGGTCGGCACCCTTGCCCGGACCGCGTCCGGCTGGAAGCTCAGCGGGCTCAGCCAGGTCCCGGTCTCAGCGGCGGGCCAGTGAGGTGGCAGAGGTGACAGAATCCGCGGGCCGGTCCCGGCTACCGTTCCGGCCGGCCGTCCTCGGCCCCGTGGTGATTGGCACTGCAACGGTGATCTTCGGCGGGTTCGGTGTCTTCGCTACCGTCGCCGGGCACGGCCTGCACGCGGCCGCCGCGACCGCGAACACCGCGCTGGTCGACCGGCCTGCGACGGCGTCGGTCGAACATGCGATCACCAGCGCGGTCGACACGATCTTCTCCTACAGCTACGCCGACGTGGCCAAGACCAGAAAGGCGGCGCAAGCGCTGCTGACCGGCGCCGCGATCAGGCAGTACAACCAGTTGTTCGCGCTGGTCGAGCAGCAGGCGCCGAAAGAGAAGCTGGTCGTGGCCACGAAGGTGACGGTCACCGGGGTCGAGCTGCTGACCGGCGACCGCGCCCGCATCCTGGTCTTCGCGAACCAGCAGGACACCAAGGCCGGGACAAGCCAGGCGAGCTACTCAGGCGCGATGTTCGCCGTGACCGCCATCAACCGCAACGGCCACTGGCTAATCTCCAACATCAACACCTTCACCAACCCCGGCTAGACATCCGAGCGAACGAAAGCGCGTCGATGGCGAAGATGAGACAGGAGGTGGGGTTGTGGTTGCTCCCTGACTTGGCCGAGCAGATGAATGCGCATATTCATCCCCCGGAATCCGGATGAATGTGCATATTCATCCTTTCGGGAGATGATCATGAAATGCGATTCTGGTACTGGCGGGGCTAATGAGGGTTGCGTTACTGACGGGGTTCCCCTCACCGACCGTTTGCCGCGTCAACACGGCTGGCGTCGTTTAGTGGCGGGTGATGGTGGCTAGCCAGGCCTCGGCGGTGCTGCCGCTGAATTCGTCGCGGCGGCTGACCTCGAAGGCGCTCGGGACGATGTTGGTCACGGTCCAGCCGTCGCTGAACGCGGACCGCAACTCGGCCTGAGTGACTCGGCGGGGTCCGAAGTTGCCGACCTCGTTCTCGCTGAAGCACATCAGGTGGCAGGTACCGCCTGGCTCCAGCACCGAGGCCAGGCTCGCCACGTATTTCGCCCGGTCGTCGTCGTTGAACACGTGGAACAGCCCGCTGTCGATCGAGGCATTGAAGGTCGCGTCGAGTTGCCGCAAGTTCGTAGCGTCGCCGACCTCGAAGCGCACGTCCAGACCCCGGGCGGCTGCCTTCTCCGTCGCCTGCTCGATCGCACGGGCCGAGACGTCCAGGCCGACCACCTCGGCGCCTGACCCGGCCGCGAGCAGCGCGTGCTCCCCCGTCCCGCAGCCGGCGTCGAGCACGCGTCCGGTGAACGCGCCGCTCTCGGCCAGGCGGACGAACGCCGGCTGCGGCCGCCCGATGTCCCACGGCGGCCGGTAATCGGCTTCGTAAATCGAGTTCCAGTCGTGCGTTGTCATGATCCCCCCGTCTCGATATTCACGATCGCGGGACGGCGACGCGCACCGTCGAAGATGCCCTGCGCGTCAGCCCTGGCATCACCCTAACGCCGCGCTCGCGCCGCATGCCTTCCGGCCGTCTCGGCGTCACAGAACTGGCAGGGCTCGCCGGGCGCGTGCGCCCACATCCTGCCGTCAGGCAGCCGGTGCCCGATGACCGTGTCAGCGGTCTGCATAGCCTGCTGGGCGCGCCCCCGCGCCGATCGGCTAGCTACTAGCCGCAACCGCGCCTGCGGCACGCCCCGATGGCCGCGCTGAGCCTGGGCGGACATGAAATCGTCACCTCTCCTGCTAGGCAGCTCAAGGTCGCCCCGTCAGCTACCCGCCCGGCTGGCGGCTATTCACGGCCCGGCACCCTCCTCGGGCCGAGAGTCCGGCACGCCGTGGCGGAGGAGGAGATCGGTTACCTCAGGGGATGGCGGGTGGTCGTCGTCTTCGGTTAGCTCGACGCCGTCGGTGCTGGCGCCCGCGTCCAGCAGGGCCTGGACGACGGCCAGCCAGTCGGGGTCCGGGTTCCCGCGTGGCTTGTCGCTGCTGCCGATGTTCGCCCAGACGAGCGCGGTGCTGTCCCAGTTGCCGTCGCGGGCCTCGATGTCGGCACCCCGTTCGATCAGCAACTGGACCACGCTGGCGCTGCCCGAGTAGGCGGCCGTATGCAGCGCCATCGCGGCGTCATCACCGCCGCGCGTCTCGACCGGGAAGCCGAGATCCAGCATCAGGCCGATCGCCGCGACATTGCCGGTCTCGGCGGCCCGGGTCAGTCCCGCACCTCGCTGCTGCTCAGTCAGCCCGCCGAGCAGGCCAGGATCCGAGGCGAGTTGCGCCTCAACCGCGGCCCGGTCGGCCCGCAGCAACGCCGACATCAGCGCGTCGGCACTCGACACGTCGGCCCGCGCGCCCGCCCGGCGCAGCACCTCGGCCACCTCGGAGCGCCCCTGACTGACCGCCAGCGCGTATGCCGTCCGACCGTCCGCACCGACCGCGTCGATCTCCGCCCCGTGGGCGGCGAGCAGTTCGGTCAGCGCCGGGCCGCAGCCCGCGCCGACCGCGTCGTGCAGCACCGGATCGGCCCGGTCGTTGTCGTCGACGAACCGATTCGGGTCGGCCCCGGCTTCAAGCAGCAGCCGTACCCCCTCGTCGTCGTCCTGGCTGATCGGAGCGGCCAGCGCCATCGCCGCGACCTCGCCGATGTTCGGCCTGGCCGCCAGCAGCAGGCGCAGGCACTCATGGTCGTCTCCGGCGAAGCCGGCCAGGTACAGTTCGTCGTCCCCGGCCTCTGCACCACGATCGAGCAGCAGGCCGATGATCGCCGGGTTGGCCGCGCCCGCTCCCGCGACCGCGCACCGCAGCGGGTTCCAGCCCCGGCCAGGCCGGGCTGGCCCGGCACCGCCGTTGGGGTCGGCGCCCGCGTCGAGCAGCATCCGGGCTATCGCCAGCAGCCCGTCGGCCCTGGCCGGGTCGAGCATGTGCCACCTCGACGCACTGACCGCGTTCAGTGCGGTCCAGCCGGTATCCGGATCGACCCTGGTCACCAGGCTGGAGTCGGCCGCAAGAGCGCGGCGCACCGGATCGCCCTCACCGAGGACAATCTGCGTCGCGAGACTGTAGCTGACCAGCTCCGGCCGGGCGGCCAGCATCCGCACGGCCTTGTCGCGATAGCCCCGGACGCTCTCCCGGCAGAACTGCGCCGCAAACGTAGCCAGGTCCTGGGTGCGCGCCTCAACCTCGACCTTCAGCGCCGGCCAGCTCTCGAAGCCGTAGTCACGAGCGACGGCGAGCTGCGCCGAAGCCAGGATGGGCCGGTCGGACACCGCCGCGATCCGGCCGGCCGCGCCCGCGTCACCGGCCCGCGCCGCCCGAAGCAGATCTCTCGCCTCGCGACGCAGGTGATCGAGGTCAGGATTGGCTGGAAGAACAGACATAGCATCTCCGCGAAAGCCCGGGGTCCGCGCGCCAAGGCCTGCTCGGGATGCTGTCGCAATCTTCGGCCAGTGAAAAAACGAAGGTGGACTAAGTCCTGTCCGCGGACCCGGAGGCGCCCTTCAGCGCCTGGAAACAACGATACTCGTGGCCGCCCCAACCGGCGTATGCTAATCGCATGCGAAGATGAAACTGATCCGCGCGAGCTCCACCTGCTCGGCCTGCCTCTGGTAACCAGAAACAAGCCGACAAGGAGCTTTCACCTTGCTAAATCATCAGCAGATCCTGCATTTCCGCACCTTCGGATACGTGCTGCTGCCCGGGTTGCTCACGCGAGCCGAGACGCAGACCCTCCATTCCGAAGTCACCGATGCCCTCACAGACGCTTTCGGCGTTCTCGGGACCGAACCCGATGACCTGGGCGGCATCAGCGGCGACTACCTGCCGCTTTCGGTCGACCGGGCACCATTCAGCCAGTCGCTGATCGCTGACGACCGCCGAACGTTCCAGTACTCGGCCGAGTTGCTCGGCCACCCGACCGTGCCCTCGGCCGGTCTCGCCACCTGCTTCACCGGCGACTCCACCTGGCACACCAGGCTGGGGCCGGCGATCGGAGGGGTGACGTTCTGGGTCGATCTCGAGCCGAGAACGGCCGCCACCGGGGCGCTGCGGGTGATCGCCGGATCGCATCTGCCCGAGTTCGAGCAACGGCTCTGCGAGTACCGTGCGGTCGAGCCGGCTAGCTCGGGCTTCGAAGCCTGGAACTGGCCGCATGTCGTGATCGAGACCGAACCCGGCGACGTGGTCGCCTTCGGCGGGCACCTGATGAACTGCGCCCAAGGCGGCCTGCCCCGCCTGACGTGGACCATCGATTACCTGCCCTGGCCCGGCCTGGCCGACACCGGCCAGCTGAAGCTGGTGCGTGACCTCACGCTCGACGACGTCGAGTACGACCACGAGGACTACGACCGGGACCGCTGGCCGGTCTGGCGCGAGTGGGCGGCCGGCGCCGCCCGTAGCGCGTCCAGGGCAACAGCGGTCGAGCGGCTCAAGCTGCTCGGCGTGCTGACCGACGACAGCTGACCATCGCTAGCCGTCAAAGTCCTGGCCGTCAAAGGTCTGGCCGTCAGGGCCGCGGGGGTTCGCATCCTCGCGGCCTTGGCGGGGCCGTCTCACTCCCGCCCGGGTGGAGCCCCTTCCTTCATCACCCGAGCCGCATAGGCGGCGGCCTGCGTCCGCCGCTCCATGCCCAGCTTAGAAAACAGTGCCGACACGTAGTTCTTGACCGTCTTCTCGGCGAGGAACATCCGCTCCCCGATCTGCCGGTTCGTCAGCCCCTCACCGATCAGCCCGAGGATCTTCCGCTCCTGGCCGGTCAGCGCGGCCAGCGGGTCCTCAGCCGAGGCCTGGTCCCGCATCCGCTGCATGACGCGGCTCGCCGCCCTCGGGTCGAGCAGCGACGCCCCGGACGCGACCGTGCGCACCGCCCCCACCAGGTCGGTGCCGCGAATCTGCTTCAGCACATAGCCAGCCGCGCCCGCCATGATCGCGTCGAACAACGCCTCGTCATCGCCGAACGAGGTCAGCATCAGGCACGCGACCTCCGGCAGGCGCGACTTGATTTCCCGGCACACGCTCACGCCGTCGCCGTCAGGCAGCCGCACGTCCAGGATCGCCACGTCGGGCCGGAGCGCCGGAATTCTCGCCAGCGCCGACTCGGCCGTGCCAGCCTCGCCGATCACCGTGATATCGCGCTCGGCCTCCAGCAATTCCCGCACGCCACGCCGGACAATCTCGTGGTCATCAAGCAAGAAGACCGAAATATTCGAATTGACGGAAGGAGAGCTGTCCATCGGTTACCTCCCGTGTTTTTTGGGAGAAAATTTTGCGCAGCCTTTGATGCCGTCAATACTGCCAGCCTCCTTGCCCGCTGGTCCTCGCTAACGCCGCTCCCCGTTACTGCTGCGCCGGGACGATCACGACCGGGCAGGAGGCGTGGTGCGCGACCTGGTTCGAGACCGAGCCGAGCAGGAACGTGGCAAAACCGCCGGCCCCGCGCGAGCCAAGCACCACCAGGTCGGCCTGCTTGGACGCTTCGGTCAGGACCTGAGCCGGGTAGCCGGAGAACACCTGGACGTGCACGCTGGTCGGCTGGTCAGTACCTAGCTCGCTGGCCGACTTGGCGATCGCGTCATCGACCGCCTGGCGGGCGCGCTCAATGACCTCTGGCTCATCGGGCACCGTCAGCGGTCGCGACGACCAGGGACTGGCCATCGCCGGGATCACGGTGAATACCGTCAGGTCGGTCCGCCGCAGCGCGGCCTCCCGCATCGCCCAGTCGAGCGCCCGGCGCGAGTGCACCGATTCATCAATACCTACTACGATTCCCGACATTTCTCCTCCTCGGGACCGTCGGCCGATCTTGCTGACCCAATATCGCCCGGTTGGCGGGGTCTGCGGCAGAGCCGTTCGGCCCGTCGGCAATGCCGTAAGTCCCCCGGCGTCGCACGGCTAACCGCGACCTGCCCGGCGGGCACGACACCCTGCGAGCACCCCGGCGAACATCCCGGCGAACATCCCGGCGAACCCGCCGCATAACAGCACTGTTTTTTATCGGATGTCCGTTTAACATCCTGGTAGGTGGATGATCCGTAAGGGGACGCTATGGCAGATGCGATTGGCACGCCGGTGACGCCATCCGGCTCGGCCGAGACGATCGTCGAACGGGCCGGCTACAAGCCCGAACTGCGGCGGTCGCTGAAGTTCTTCTCGATGTTCGCGATCGCCTTCTCGATCATCTCGATCACGACCGGCATCTTCCTCAACTACGGCTTCGGGCTGACCTACTGGGGGCCGGCCTCGATCTGGACCTGGCCGATCGTCGGCGTCGGCAACACCGCGATCGCGCTCATCGTCGCAGAACTCGGCACCAGGATCCCGCTGGCCGGCTACGCCTACCAGTGGAGCGCGCGGCTGGTGAACCCGACCTACGGCTGGTTCGTCGGCTTCGCCGGGCTGCTCTACATGGCCGTCGGCGGCGGCGCGATCATGCTCGAGGTCGCCTCGCCGCTGCTGCTGTCCGAGTTCGGCATCAACACCCCGAGTCCCCGGCTGGTGCTGTCGGTGGCGATCATCTTGATGCTGCTGCCCGTGGTGATCAACATCATCAGCATCCAGGTCGCCGCGCGGGTCAACAACGTCGCCGTGTTCACCGAGATCATCGGCACGGTGGTGTTCGGCGTGCTGCTGCTCGTGCTCTGGGGCACGCACGCCAAGCCGGCGCCTGGCGGCATGCTGTTCAACACGACGTCCGTGGTGCACAACCCGACCTGGTACGCGTTCGCGCTCGCCGGGTTGCTCGGCGCGTTCACGCTGGTCGGCTTCGAACTGGCGGCCGACATGAGCGAGGACGCCGTCAATCCGGTGCGCAGCGTGCCGCGCGGCGTGCTCTGGGCGATCGTCGGCTCAGCGGTGCTCGGCATGATCGCGCTGATCGGCTTCACGGTCGCGATCCCGAATCTGAAGGCGGTCGAGTCCTCCTCGCTTCCGCTGCTCACGATCGCCGGCTACTGGCTGCCCGGCTGGCTGGTGAAGGTGTTCATCGCGTTCGTGATCTTCTCGATGTTCGCGATCCTGGTCGTCGGCGCCGGGGCGCAGGCCAGGCTCTGCTACTCGCTGGCGCGGGACAACATGCTGCCGTTCTCCGGCTGGCTGCGCCGGGTGAACGCGCGCAGCCAGACTCCGATCGTCGCGCTGCTGGTCTTCGCCGTCATCGACCTCGCCGTGCTGTGGTACGGCTATCTCCAGACCAGTGCCTTCGGCACGCTGGTGGGGGCGACCGCGATCATCCCGTACATCATCTACTTCCTGATCACCGTCGCCTACGCGGTCAAGCGCAGGAAACTCGACGACATCCCCGGCGCGTTCTCGCTCGGCCGCTGGGCCTGGCCGGTGATCATCTTCGTGCTGGCCTACGCCGTGGTCATCATGATCACGCTGTCCCTGCCGTCGACCTTCCACGGTTCTGACCGGGTGCTGCTCTATGGCGCCGGCCTGGCCGCGCTGTGGTACTTCGCCGCGCTGCTGTGGCGGCTGCGGGCGGGCACGGCCGGCGTCAGGCCGGTGGACGACCTCGTTGACTGATTAGGTGCACTGATTAGGTGCACTGATTAGGCACACTGACTTAATCCGTGGCAAATCGGGTCCGGTCGGGCTAGAAATGACGCGTGACTGCCAGCCCGACCGACCTGCCACCCGGCTACCCGCATCCGCATGCCTCGGAGCAAGCGCGGGCGCTCGCGGCGGCCGGGCTGATCCTGCGGGTCCAGGTCGGGTCCGGCGTCCACGGCACCTCGATCAGCGGCCAGGACGACCGCGATGAGATGGGCCTGTGCCTGGAGCCGCCCGAGTTCGTGACCGGCCTGGCCCGGGTGCCGAACGGCAGCACCGGCCAAGCTCCGTCGATCAGGTTCGAGCAGTACGAGCGGCACACCGCCTGGGACCGGCCCGGCGGGATAGCGAACCGGTCCGGGGCCGGTGACCTGGACGTGATCATCTACTCGGCCCGCAAGTGGGCCAGGCTGGCGCTGTCAGGTAACCCGACGGTGCTGCTGGTGCTGTTCGTACCCGACCAGGAGGTTATGTTCCGCAATGAGGCCGGCGCCGAGCTGACCGCCAACGCGCACCGGTTCGTCTCCCGGCTCGCCGCCGCCCGGTTCCTCGGCTACCTGAACTCGCAGAAGGCCGCGATCACCGGCGAAGGCCCGGGAGCGCACGGCCTGCGCCAGGAACTGATAGCGGCTCACGGCTACGACACCAAGCACGCGATGCACGCGCTGCGGCTTGGCCTGCAGGGCATCGAATTGATGACGCGCGGGCGGATCACGCTGCCGGTCCCTGAGCCTGACCTGAGTTACCTGAGGTCGGTCCGGCGCGGCGAGGTCCCGCTCGACCAGGTGCTGGCCACGATCGCCGACGCTGAAGCGCGCCTGGCCGATTTGCGGCAGTCGCCGTCGGTCCCCGAGCAGCCGGACCGAGCCTGGGTGGACCGCTGGCTGCACGCCAGCCACCTGACCTACTGGGGACACTGCTCGGGATAAACTTCGCGACTCGCCGGATTCGGGCGTTACTTGCGACCGCTACCTCAGTTGTCCCACAATCATCGAAAGCACCCATAAGGAGCTTTCGATGGTCGATGCGTACTACGACGGGCCGGCGGGCGGCTTCGGGGACGCGATCATTGTCCGGGAGAGCAGGGCTCAGCGCGATGGCCTGTTCGGCGGATTGGTCGCGGTCTTCGTCCTGGCCTTTATCAGGGGATTCGCCGGGGCCCAGACCGGGGCCGGCCGGGTCGCGGTCACGATCTTCACGTCCGCTGTCATCGCGCTGCTAGTGCTCGGCTGGATCGCGATCGTCAGCCGCCGGTCCAGGCTGGAGATCTCGCGGGCCACGATCAGCTACGTCTCCAAGCGACATGACCGGCTGGTCCTGTCCAGGGATGCCGGTGACCGGCTGCGGGTCGTACGCCTCGGCTCTGGCCGGTATCGCCGGCCGGGCCTGGCGATCGAGGGCACCGATGAGGTGCTGCCGCTCGGCCTGTTCAGCGTCCGCGAGGTCAAGCGGGCCTGCCGGTCGAAAGGCTGGGAGTTCCCCGGGTTATGGCGGCCGGGCCGGCGCGTATTGTTGAGGCAGCGCACAAAATGGTCGGGTGGTGATGGCATGGCGCAAGGCGCCTGGAGCACCGTGGCCATGCTGCTTTCCAACCTGTGGCAGGCGACCGGCCATCTGCTGTTCGCTCCCCCTGGCCTGACAGTCACCGCGCTGACGGTGGCCGTGCTAGCCGGCGTCGTCACGGCCTGCCTGGTGAGCGGGGCCTGGCTGGGTCGTATCTCAGCCGCGATTCCGCTGATCGGCCGCGCGGCCGCGCTGCGCGAGAAGTCCTGGCGCGCCGCATTTCTGCGCCAGCGAGATCCAGACGCGGCGGGCAGACCCCGCCCCAGAGCACCCTCGGCGGCCCCGGCGGCCGCCTGAGGACCTTCCTGTCTCAGCGCACCACCACCGGGTTTGGTCCCCGGCCGCCGCCTCCAGCACTCATCCGTTAGCTCGACCCGCTGGAGGGGTTTCTTGTCATGTCATCTTTGTTTGGCGTCCCGGTCGACGCCGCCTATCACGTCATTTCGGCGCTCGTCAGTTTCCTCACTCCGCTGTTCGGCGGTTTCGCGACCGTCGCCGCGATCATCGCCTTCACGATGACCGTTCGCCTGCTGCTGATGCCGCTCAGCTACCGGGCCATGCGCGGCCTTGACTCGCAGACCCGGATCGCGCCGCAGGTACAGGCCCTGCGCAAGAAGCACGCCGGCAATCAGGAGCGACTCCAGCGCGAACTGGCGGCGCTCTATCAGGCCGAGGGAACCTCGATGTTCGCCGGCTGCCTGCCGATCTTGGTGCAGTGGCCGTTCCTCTCGGTCATGTACTTGCTATTCAGGTCGCCGACGATCGGCGGCAGGCCGAACCTGCTGCTGACGCACGATCTGCTGGGCGCGCCCCTGAGCAGCCACTGGCTGGGCGGCGCCGGCCCGCTCAGCGCGCAGGGCGCCGTCTTCGCCGGCCTGTTCGTGCTGCTAGCCCTCGTCGGCTGGGCAACGGCAAGCCTGACCCGCCGGTCCGCGCCGCCCCCGGCGGCCTCCGGTGACCGTGCCCGCGGCGACGCCCCGCACGCCGGGTCCGCTGTCGCCGCCGCGACCAAACTCACGCCGTACCTGACCGCCGTTTTCGCGGCCTTCTTGCCGCTCGCGGCCGGGCTGTATCTGGCCACTACGACCGCGTGGACGCTCGGCGAGCGAACCATCCTGCGCCGGCTCAGCCTGAGCAACCGGGCCGGGAAGGAACGACCCCCGGCGGCCGGCCCTAGGCAAGCGCCCATCTAGTCATTTTCCGCAGGCCTAGATACGTAATCTTCCCTACGGTCCTGATCAGCCTGTTTGGCAGTCTTTAAGAGTCCCGCCCGATCCGGGGAATCGGGCGGGATAACTCAAGAGGTCCGCTGCACAGAGCTTCAAATGCACAGGGGCACCGGTGGCCGGACGCGACGACGCGTCCGGCCACCGGTTATTTCACTGGTGTTCCGGCCCCGGCACCGATGGCGGGCACAGCACGACGAACGCCAGCGCGTTGCCGTCGATCCGCAGCTTGCCGCCGCCCTTGCTCGTGCTGATCGGCGTGGTCGTCGCTCCGCCGGTCTTCATCGCAGTCTGGATCTCCTGGCTCAGCTCGCCGAGGTTGGTTCCCTCGGGAAGCGAGTAGCCGGGGAATTCCGGCGTCGGGCCGCCGGGCGTCGGCACGTACAGCACCGAACTCGGCGCCTTGACCCCGCTCGGGATCCAGCTTTCGATCGGCATCTGGTCCAAGATCGCCACGCTGCCCGCGCACCGCGGCGAGATCAGCATCGTGCCGGCCAGCGGCTCGGTGACAGGCACCGAAATCGGGTCCGTCGAGGTGGCAAGCTGATCGGCCATGGGCTGGGAGTCGAGACCAGGGTTCAGGCTCCAGAACGTCGGGTCACCGTCGAATCTCACTACGAGGTACATCTGTCTCCTTAACTAGTTGTACTGCGATCAGGGCTGGAGGGTGAGATCAGCAGCGCTCCGGCGGTGGCAGCCTCGGTCCGGTTACGAACCCCGAGCTTGCCCAGGATGTTCGAAACATGCACCGCGACGGTGCGCTCGCTGATGTACAGGGTCCTGGCGATCTGCCGGTTGCTGTCACCCAGGATCAGCAATTTGAGTACGTCGATCTCCCTGGCGGTGAGATCGTAGCGCTGCTGGGCAGCCGAGGTCGGGGCGGCCGGTTTAGGCTGCCCGATGATCCTGGCCCGGCGAGCCAGATCCGCGGCCAGGGCGCGCAGCGGCTCGGCCCGGAGATCAGCCGCGATCGACTCGCACGCCGTGAGCGCCCGCGCGGCCTGCTCTTTTCGGCCGGCCCGGGCGGCCGCTTCCGCCTCGCGCAGCCGCGCGTACGCCTCCCGGTACGGCTGGCCTGCCCCGCTCCAGGCTTCCGCGACGAGCCGCCAGGTGCCGCGGTCATCGCTCCGTTGTTTCCTGGCGTGCTCGGCTGCGGCCTGGGCCCCGAAGGCGGCCACTTCCGGTTGGGTCGGCCCGTGCTGGCCGGCGATCGCCTCGGCCCGGTCGGCGAAAGTACCTTCGAGCGAATGCCATCGCGCGCCCAGGCCAGGCGGCCGCGCCGATTCTGGCCGCATCGCCAGGTCAGCAGCGGCCCAGGCACCGATCGCGAGCAGCCGGATCTCCTCCTCGGCCAGCTCGGCTCCGGCCAGCACGGCGAGACCGTCGGCAATCTCGCTGGCGGCCCCGAGCAAGTCGCCCGCGTACAGCGCCTGCTCGGCCAGGCAGGCATGCAGGGCGCCGATGATCCGCCTGTCCTCGGGCGACTTGCGCAGCGCCGCCGCCAGTTCGGCGCTGCGCTCGGTGTCGCCCCTGGCCACGGCCATCTCAAGGAGCAGGAGCTGCAGGTATCTGGTGACGCTGGCCGAAGACTCAGGAATCAGCTCGGTGAGCAGTTGCTCGGCTTCTGTCCACCGGCCGGTCGCGGCAAGGACCGCGGCGGTGTTGTTGTCCAGCACGGCGGTCAGACCCGGCGGCGCTCCCAGCGACCGGGCGGCGCGCTGGCCATCCTGGGCGGCGTCGAGCGCCTCGGTGAACCGTCCCGCAGTGCACAGCAGGTACATCCGGTTCGACGCCGCCCTGACCACGTCTTCGATGCTGGCCGCCTGCAGGGCCAGGGAGAACGAGACATCAAGCGCGGCGACGCCGCCGTCGATGTCCCCCGTCCTGGCCAAGATGATCCCGAGCGTCGCCAGGCCGTGCGCGTGCTCGGCGATCGCACCGGCCTCTTCGGCCACAATGACCGCCCGTCGGGCCAGCGACAGCGTCTCGGCGTACTCACCGGTCAGCATCCGCCAGGTGGCCAGCGCTGCCAGCACCCGAGCCCGCAGGGCCGACGCCGGAGCGTCCTCGAGCAGTACCGCGGCCCGCGTGGCGGCCTGGACGGCGGCCTGCAGGTCACCGGCCTCCCACTGATAGCGCGCGAGCCGCTCGAGCAGGCCCGCCTGGTCAGCGGGGTCGGTGACGTCATCCCTGGCCAGAACATCGGCGATCCAGCTCGCGGCCCGGTCCGGATGACCAGCCCAGCTCGCGGTCTGGGCGGCCTCTTCCAGCACAAGCCGGACGGGCTCAGCGAGCGACCGGGCCAGATCGGTCGCCAGGACGTAGCAACGATCGGCCTCGGGGTAGGCGCGGGCCGCGACGCTGAGCCGCGCGGCCAGCAGGGCCGCGGCCGCGGCCTGGTCGGGGACGCCGGCCCGATGCCAGTGCTGCGCCAGCCGGGCCGGGTCTGAGTCATCCCGCGCGGCCAGCGCCTCGGCCAGCCGCCGATGCAGCCGCCGGCGTTCTCCGGGCAGCAACTCGGTCCAGATCACCTGCCGGATCAGCGCGTGCCGGAAGGCATACCCGTCATCGTCCGCCACGAGCAGCCCCGAGTTGACCGCCAGCCGGGCCGCTTCGACCAGCGAGTCCTCCGACATGGGCACCGTGGCGACGAGCAGCTCGTGTGACATGCCGCCGTCGGCCAGGCTGACCTGGTCAACGACCGCCTTGGCCGATGCTGGCAGGGCGTAGGCCTTGGCGAGCACGACGGCGCTGATCGACGGCGGCGGTCCGAGCTCGCCCGTATCCGCCAGCTCTTGCGCGTACAGCGGATTGCCCTCGGCGGCGCGCACCACGGCGGCCACCTGCTCGGCACTCGTGCCGGCCGGGATCAGGTCAGCGATCAGCTCGACGATCTCGGTGTCAGCGAGCCTGGCCAGCGGCAGCCGGGTCACCGTCGGGCACCGCCGCAGCTCGGCCAGCCACCGCCTGGTCTCGCTGCCAGTGTCCTCGTCCCGCAGCGTGCCGATCACCAGCACCCGCTGCTCGCGCAACCGCACGGCGAGGAAACCAAGCAGCAGACGGGAGGACTCGTCGGCCCAGTGCAGATCTTCCAGCACGAGCACCAGCGGAACGTCGGCCGACAGCTCGGACAGCAGGGCCAGCATCCGCTCGAACAACCGGTGCCTGGCCACGAGCATGTCACTCGCGCCATCCTCGCTGAGCAGCCAGCCAGCCTGATCAGGCAGGGCCGCCAGGAACGGCCCGTACGCCAGGGCCGCGCCGGCCAGCGGAGCGCAGTTGCCGACCCGCCAGTGCACCGCCGCCTCGCTATCACCGCGGGCGAGCTGGTCGATGCCAAGCTGTTCGGCCAGGTCCGACACCAGCCTGGTCTTGCCGATGCCAGCTTCGCCCGTGATCAGGACGACCTGAGCCCGGCCGCTAGCCGCACGCGAGAACTCGTCGTGCAGGAGCTGCCGCTCGGCCGCCCGCCCTGTGAAAACTGGCCCTTGCATGGGATGAATTGTCGTCACTAGACGACAACCTGTCGATATCTGGGCGTGCCCGCTAAGTCCGTTAAGAACGGACTGGGCGATCCTGACCGCCGCCACGCGGCGGTAGTCAGGGCTCGGCGCGACCGGCAAGCGCATCGAGCGCCCCGGCTACGGCGGGCAGATCGGCGACTGTCACGCCTGCACCCTAAATCCGCCATACAACAATGCGCGACGAAATGACCAATTAGCCGAAACCGCAAGCATCAATAAAGAGCCATTACGAACTCAAATTACCAATTGCGACCCCGATGACCGGCCAGCGCGGGCAACGCCGGCAACGCGGCCAGCGCGGGCAACGCCGGCAGCGCGGGCAGCGCACGCAGCCGGAGGCCGGAGCAGCGATCCCCTCAGGGCACATCATTAACGTGAATGTCATCTGACCACACCCGCCTCAGCCCGGTCGGCCATGATCATCTTCAGAAGACAGATGAATATGCGCTTTCATCCGGATTTTCGAGGATGAATATGCGCATTCATCTGCCCTGATCTGCTCCCGGATGGGGTCACCGCCGACTCGCGATCGTATCGGCGCGCCGGTCGCCGTTGAGGTCGACGGGCACGGCAAGGTCAGGTTCGACCGGCCCGACCCGCGCGGTCTTACAAGGCGGTCAAGCAGCGGGACAAAGGCTCTTTCAACCCGACTCTGCACCAGTCGCCCGGCAGCTGAGCTACGCCTCCTCGGCGGCGTCGCCTTGATCCGGCGGCGGGTACAGCGGCACGTACGGCTCGCGCTGTGACAGCGGACCGAAGGTCTGCTCGTAGTTGGTCAGGTTGTCGTTGATCGCCCGGATCACATCGAAGACCTTCCCCGGCGGGATCCGCACCCGCGCCACCAGTTGATGCGGAGCCCGGATCACCGTCTCGCCGGTCTCGGTCCGCACCGGCGTCTGCGGTTGTGAGTTCACCACGAAATCGAGGGTGAATTCGCTGACGGTGTGCCACACCGACAACCCGTTGGCGTAGACGCCGCCGAGCATACTCGGATCGGCCTGCAACTCGAACGCAACATGGGTGGGCTGCTCTGGGTTATCGGTCAACGAGCCGACGCTCCTTCTATCGGTGGATCCGCGATCGATGATCGCATGATCGAATGGCTGACGTCCGGGAACGGATCACCACCCAGCGCGCGCTGGTGGATCGGCCTTACCGCCGCCCCGATCCTCATGCTCCGCTGCTCGGCCGGTCGGCGCCGCTACCTTCCTCGGCACCGCGGTCGCGCGGCTCACGCCTCGCCCGGATAAGCCACATTGGTCCGCTTGACGTAATCGTCGGGGAAAAGTGCACATGGCGGGACACTGCGCTCTCTGCCGCGCAAATATGCCGCAGAATCTGAGTTATTCCATTGTTCCCCGATCCGGCCGCATCCGACGGCGTATCTTTCATTAGCGAGGGAGGGACCATCAGTGCTCTTATCGGCCGCTGACGCCATGCTCACGCCGGTGACATCGATCGACGGTTTCATGTTCGCCTGTCTGGTCGATCAGGCAACCGGCATGACGTTCGCATGCGCCCCAGGACAAGGCGACATTTACGCGGCGGCGGCCGCTGCCGGAGCGGCCGATATCGCCAATGCGCTAGCCATGATGTCGGCCAGGCTCGCGACGAATGAAACCGTTGACGACGTGATAGTGACGTTCAGCGAATGTTTTCATTTGATCCGACCGGTCAGCCAAGATGTCACGCAGCGAATACTGCTGCTGGTAATCCTGGACCGGCGCCGAGCGAACCTGGCGATGGCGCGTCGCGAAGTTCGCGCCTTCTGCTCCACTCTCACGTGATTAGCAACCTAATGCGGAACGGCGAATAGGCTCTTGAGCGAATACAACCAGCAGATCGCGGCCAGGCTCGCGCGGCTCGCAGCCACCGGCTCCACCGGGGCGCTGCCCATCTCCGGCTATAGCTCCGGCGCGATCTACCTGCTCGACGGTCGCGTGATCGGTGCTGAGTCGTCAAGGATCCCGGCGGCAACCGGCCTGGGCGGTGCGCATCCGGCCGGCGCGGATCCGGCCGGCGCGCATTTAAGCCAGGCGACCGCGATCGCTGAAGCCACCGTTGACGCCGTGCTCGACTTGCTGTCGAGCCGGTCGACGTGCTCAAGGTTCCGCCCGGCCAGGGTCCCGGCCGATACCGAGACGATCAGGATCTCGGTCGCTGACCTGTTGTCCGAGGTGATCAGGAGACGGCGACTCCTTCAGCAGATGGCCTCGATCAGCGCCGATCTCGCCTTGGTCCGGAGCCCCGAGCTTCCAGGCGGTCGCGTTCAGCTCACCGCCGCCGAGTGGGCGTTGCTGATCAGGGTCCGGCCTCGTTCCACGCCCCGCGAGCTGGCCTGGGCACTTCGGCGCAGCGTGTTTGGCACCACCGTCGACGTGCACCGACTCGTGCTGCTTGGCCTGCTCCGCACCGCTAACCGGCAAGTCCAGGCGCCGAGCCGGGACGCCACCGTGAAGCCAACCAGGCGGATCAGATCCTCGCAGCGAACGGCCGCGGCTAACCCGACGGCCGGATCCGCCCTGACGACAGGATCCACCATGACGGCACTGTCCTTCGCCCAGGCACTTTCCTCCGGCCGGGCACTTTCCTCCGGCCGGGCACTGTCCTCCGGCCGGGCACTGTCCGGCCAGGCACTGTCCGGCAAAGTACTGTCCTCCGGCCAAGCACAGCCCTCGCCCGCGCTGGCTGGTGACTGATGTCCGCTTCGCGTACCGGACCGCCGTCCGTGCAAGACCGGCTGCACGCCGAGTTCCGGCTGATCAGGGCGAACGTGTCCGGCGTGCACGGCAGCGTGGTCGCGACCAGCGACGGGTTCCTGGTCGCGCATGATGTTCCCGACCTCGACTCGACCGACATCGCGGCGCTACTGGCGGCCACCCGGTCCCTGGCCAGCCGAGGGGCAGTGATTACCGGCCGCGGCCAGTTCCGTGAGGTGATCACGCGCGGCTCGCTCGGCTACGTGGCGGTCTACGCGGCCGGCGACAGCGCCATCGTCGGCGTCATCGGCGACGCCGAACTGAACGTCGCGATGCTGCACTACCGGGTGCACGACATCATCATGCGGATCACCGCCTACGCCTCGGAGTTCCGCCGCTGGACCAGTCCAGACCCAGCGAGCCAGGCGGCCCAGCCAGGCCAGGCAGCACAACCCACTCCGACCGCCCAGCCGGGCCAGGCAGCACAACCCACTCCGACCGCCCAGCCAGGACGGGCCGCACAGCCGACTCCGACCGCCCAGCCGACTCCGACCGCCCAGCTAGGCCCGACCAGCCGGCGAGGCTCAGCCACCCAGCAAAGCCCGGCCGCGCTGCCAGTCCGGCGGCGCGGTCGCTAGCCCCTGATCACGGCGCCTTAGGTGACCTGTCCGGTATCGGACAGTTCATGAGAAATGGGCAGGTTCGGCGAGACCGCACTTCCCATTCATTGGACCGCACTTCCCATCCGTTAGCGTCACTTACCATCCGTTGCACCGCCGCATAACGGTCATTCCGGGCAGAATTACGGGGGTAATGCACAGTAAGTCATCGCAATGGATGGTTAGTCGC
>DASYAT010000079.1:0-21662 GCA_036501205.1 Streptosporangiaceae bacterium
GTGGACGGCACGACTCAGGTGGCCGGCCGGTCGGCCTACCAGTTGGTGATCGCGCCCCGCACCAGCCAGTCGCTGATCGACCGGATCGTGATCGCGGTCGACGGGCAGACCTCCCTGCCGCTGCAAGTCCAGGTCTTCGCCCGCGGCGTATCCAGCCCGGCCTTCCAGTTCGGGTTCACCTCGCTGAACTTCGCCAAGCCCGCGGCTTCCAACTTCACGTTCACGCCGCCGGCCGGCGCACACGTCAAGACCGAGCGGCTGCCGGTCTTCGGCGGTCCCGGCGCCTTGGGCCTGCCCGGCATCTTCGGCCCGCCGCGCATGGTCGGACCGGCCCGCTCCTTCGCCAGTCCGGCCCGTACCTTCGCCGGCAAGCCGCCGGTTTGGGTCGGCCGTCCGGTTGGCATGCGGACCGGCAAGCACGGCGTGGTGCGGATGAGGCTGCGGATGAACGTCTCGAGGGTCGCGATCGCCGCTCCGATCCAGGCCGCCGGGCCGGGTGTTCAGGTCATGGGCAAAGGCTGGCTCTCGGTCGCGGTGATCCCGGCCGCATCGGCGCTGTCGGCAATCACCTCGCCCGGTGCTCGCTCCGGCTGGTACGCATACGCGGATAGCAAGGTGCCGCACGGACCGCGTCAGCAAGTCATCAAGATCCCGGCTGGATCCGGTCCGCCGGCTCTCGATCAGCTCGGCTCGCTGCTGCCGGTCCTGCTGAAAGCCGCGACCCCAGTCCACGGCTCCTGGGGTTCTGGACGGCTGCTGCGCACGAACCTGTTCTCCGTGCTCATCACCAGCAAGGGCAAGGTTCTGATCGGTGCCGTCACCCCGGCCGTGCTCTTCGCGGACGCGGCCAAGGCTAAGTAACACTTACCGACTATGACGATCATCGATCCGAACCCGGCTGGCCCGGTCGGGCTCAGCCAAGCCCAGATCGATCGCGACCTGGCCATCGCGACCGTCGGCTTGTCCATGCGATTCCGCGGCGGCCAGCTGGCCGTCGACGGCATCGATCTGGCGGTGCCGCCGGGAAGCGTGTACGGGTTCCTCGGGCCGAACGGGTCAGGCAAGACGACCACGATCCGGATGCTGCTCGGCCTGATGCACCCCACCGACGGCACCTTCAGGCTGCTCGGCGCCGAAGCGGGCGACGGGCTCGGCCGGGTGCTGCCCAGAGTCGGAGCGCTGGTCGAGGGTCCGGCGTTCTACCCGTTCCTGTCTGGCCGGGAGAACCTGGCCAGGTGCGACGCCGCCGACCAGACCGCCGACCTGACCAATCCGGCGGCCAGGATCAGCAAGGCACTCGATCAGGTCGGCTTGCTGGCCGCGGCCGACAAGCGCTACCGCGCCTACTCACTGGGCATGAAGCAGCGCCTCGGCATCGCCGCCGGCCTGCTCAGGCCTCGTGACCTGATGATCCTCGATGAGCCGACGAACGGACTCGACCCGCAGGGGACCCGCGAGATCAGGTCGCTGATCAAGCAGATCGCCGCCGACGGGACCACGGTGTTCGTCTCCTCGCACCTGCTCGCCGAGGTCGAGCAGATCTGCTCGCACGTGGGCGTGATGAGCACCGGCAAATTGGTTTTCCAGGGCACGATGAGCGAACTCCGCAGCCGCGGCGAGCCGAGGATCCAGATCCGCACCGCCGAGGTCGAGTTGGCGGCAAAACAGCTGACCAGGCTCGGGCTCACCGACGTGACCGCCGAAGACGAGACGGTCAGCGCCCGGCTCGGCGAGCACAAGCCGGAGTTGATCAACTCCGAGCTGGTCGGGGCCGGCATTCCGGTCGCCGGCCTGGAGACCGTCCGGCCAAGCCTTGAGGACCTATTCGTCCAGCTCACCGGTGAGGGCTTCAATGTCTACGGCTAGCGTCATCGAGGTCCAGCCGGCCAGCCCGATGCTCAGGCCGGCTTCGCCGCTACGGCACTGGCTGCGGCTGCTCCGTTCCGAGCTGAGGATCGTCTTCCTGCGGCCGCGCAACCTGGCGATGCTGGCGGTGCTGGCGGCCGTGCCGATCTTCCTCGGCATCGTGCTCAAGATCAACGCCCCGCCGCCGGGAGCGGGCGGGCCCTCCGGCGCCGGGGAGTTCATCGGGCAGGTCGCCGAGAACGGCGTGTTCTTGTCGCTGCTCTCTATCTTCGTGCTGATGACACTGGTGCTGCCGCTGTCAGTCGCGGTCGTCTCCGGCGACAGCGTCGCCGGAGAGGCCGGCCTCGGCACGCTGAGGACGCTGCTCACTGTTCCGGCCGGCCGGGTCCGGCTGCTGGTCACCAAGTACCTGATGATCGTCGTGTTCTGCTTCGCGGCCTGTGCGCTGGTCGCCGTCATCGGGCTGGCGATGGGCGCACTGCTGTTCCCGATCGGGCCGGTCACGCTCCTGTCGGGGGAGACAGTGCCGCTGATCGACGGGCTGGCCAGACTCGCGATGATCGTCATCTACGTCGCGTTCGGGCTAACGGCGCTCGGCACGCTTGGCCTGGCGCTTTCCACGTTCACGCAGCACGCGATCGCGGTCATGGCCGCGATCTTGGTGATCGCGGTGGCCAGCGAGATCCTGGACGCGATCAGCCAGGTTGCCTCGATCCACCCGTTCCTGCCGACGCACTTCTGGCTGACTTTCGATGCCCTGCTCCGGACGCCGATCACCTGGTCGGACATCTTGCACGGGCTGCTGTCTTTCGTCGCCTATACGGTGATCTTCGGCGCGATCGCGCTCACGAGGATGCGGCGCGCGAACGTCACCAGCTAACGAACTAGCCCGGCCGCCACGCCGGCTCAGCGGGACCTTGGCCCGCGCAACACCGATAGTCACAGTCGACGCGGTACGTTTTCAGCTATGCCCTCCGTCACCGATTCTGACGTAGCGGTCCTGCTTGCCGCCGCCGTGGTCGGGATCCGCGGGGCCGAGCGGCCCGGGCAGGTCACGATGGCCAAAGCGGTCCAGCAGGCGATCGAGTCCGGCGAGCACTTGGCCGTCCAGGCCGGCACCGGCACCGGCAAGTCACTCGCCTACCTCGTGCCTGCCGTCCGGCACGCGATCGAGAGTCAGTCGACGGTCGTCGTCTCCACGGCGACGATCGCGCTGCAGCGCCAGCTAATCGACCGGGACCTGCCGAGGCTGGCCAACGCGATCGCTCCGATCATCGGCCGCGAGCCCGTGTCGGCGATCCTCAAGGGCCGGCGCAATTACTTGTGCCTGCAGCGCCTGGCGGGCGGCCCGGCCGATGACGGCGACACCCTGTTCGAGCCGAGCGCGGTCTCGGCGATGGGCAGGCAGGTGCAGCGGCTGCACGAATGGGCGGAAGGCACCAAGACCGGCGACCGCGACGAACTGGTCCCCGGCGTGAGCGAGCAGGCCTGGCGGCAGGTCTCGGTCAGCGCCCGCGAGTGCGTCGGCGTGCAGCGCTGCCCGTTCGGCAGCCAGTGCTTCGCCGAACTGGCCCGTGAGGAGGCCGGGAAGGCCGACATCGTCGTCACCAACCACGCGCTGCTGGCGATCGACGCGCTCGAAGACTTCGACATCTTCCCCGATCACGAGGTCGTGATCATCGACGAGGCGCACGACCTCACCGACCGGGTCACCTCGGTCGCCACCGACGAGCTCTCGGTCCCTGGCCTGGAGATCGCCGCCCGGCGGTGCGGCAAGATGATCGACGAGAAGTGGGTCACCAGGCTGCGCGACGCCGCCGCCGGGGCCGAACGCGTCTTCGCCGATCTCCCGGCCGGCCGGCTCGACCTGCTGGATGAGGCCGTTGTGGCCAGCCTCGGGTCGATCAGGGACGCAGCGGCCGGCTGCGCCGCCGAATTCCGGACTACCGCTAATAAAGCAAATGACGAGGAGCCAGAACGCATTGCGTCCCGCCGAGCCGCGCTGGCCGCGCTGGGCGAGGTGGGGGAGGCCGCCGATCGAATGCTCGGGGCATTCGGCGTGGCGATCGCTGATCGGACCGACGTGGTCTGGATGGACCGCCCGACGGCCGAAGATTCCGGCCGGTCGCCGACGCTCAGAGTGGCGCCGCTGCAGGTCGGCGGGTTGCTGGCGAACCGGCTGTTCGGCCGCAGGACCGTGGTGCTGACCTCGGCGACGCTCGTGCTCGGCGGCTCGTTCGAGCCGCTGGCCCGCCAGTGGGGCCTGGCCCAATCACCGGAAGGTAGAGCGCCGGACGAAGACGAGGCCTCCGGTGCTGTCCGCCCGGCCGGAAAAGCAAGGCGGACAGCACCGGACGACGATGAGCCGGACTGGGAAGACGAGGTGCGGCGCGGCTCCGGTGAGTCCCCAGAACCGCATTCGCTGGCGTGGACCGGGATCGATGTGGGGTCGCCGTTCGATCACCCGCGCAGCGCGATCCTGTACGTAGCCAAGCATCTGCCGCCGCCAGGCCGGGACGGCCTGGCCGAGTCGTACCTGACCGAGCTGGCTGAGCTGATCGAGGCGGCCGGCGGGCGGACGCTCGGGCTGTTCAGCTCGATGCGAGCGGCCCGGCAGGCGGCCGACGAGCTGCGCGGGCGGCTCGAATTCCCGATCCTCTGCCAGGGCGATGACCAGACCATGCAGCTGGTGAGCCAGTTCGCCGCCGACGAGCGTACCTGCCTGTTCGGCACGCTGTCGCTGTGGCAAGGAGTCGACGTGCCGGGTGCGTCGCTGCAGCTCGTAGTCATCGACCGGATCCCGTTCCCGCGGCCCGATGACCCGCTGGCCTCGGCGCGGCAGCGGGCCGTGGCGGCGCACGGCGGGAACGGCTTCATGTCCGTGGCCGCCACGCAGGCCGCCCTGCTGCTGGCGCAGGGAACCGGCCGGTTGCTGCGGACGATGACCGATCGGGGCGTGGTCGCGGTCCTTGATCCGAGGCTGAGCACGGCGCGGTACGCGGGGTTCTTGCGAGGGTCGTTGCCGCCGTACTGGGGCACGACCGATCCGCAGGTCGTGCGCGGTGCTCTTCGCCGGCTGGCCGTCAGCGCGGACGCGGCCGCCGCTGCGCAGGAGCCGCAGAAGGCCCAGTGAGTCGGCCTGGGACGGACTGGCCTCTGGCCACTGGGTGAAAAACCCCGTGTCGTTTTTCTGCCAGTAAAAGACACTGGTGAGCGGCAGACGTGCGGCGGGCCGACCGGGAACGGCTTCCGCAGGAGTTGCTCGGCTCGACGCGGGTGTTCCGCGCCTACCGGGCGGACGGGTCGATCCTCGGCGGGCGGCTGGCCGCAGGCGACGAGGTCGCGGACCAGGTGGTGGCCGGGCAAGTGCTGTCGGAGTTGCTGGCCGACCCCGAGGTCGCTGTCGTGCATGCCCGTGCGCTGGAGTTCGGCTGTTTCACATTCGAGGTGCGCCGGGCGGCTATCTAGAGTCCCGGATGCGGGCCTAGCTTTTAAGCGCCACGGTGTGGGGGGCACTTTGCTGTAGCCAGCACAACAGCGAAGTGCCCCCCACGCGTCGTCAGTGCTGGTGGTGGCGGCCGTCGGAGCGGGGGCGGACCAGCGTGAAGGTCTCGAACTCGGTGTAGTTGGGGTTCGGGGCGCCGGCCTGACCGGTGTTCGGGTTCGTCGGGTCGACGCCCGGTGCGTGGAAGTACCTCACCGTGATGGTGGTCTCGCCGCCGCGCTCGTCGCCGGGGTCCACGTCGAACACCGCGATGCCGTAACCGGTCGACGGGTCACGCTTGGCCGACCAGACCGCGTCCTCGTGGGCATCGGCCGCCGCCCGGGCGAAGACGTTGGGCGCCCCGGTCGGGACCGGGCGGTTCGGCTTGGTGAAGATCTTGGCCTGCGGCAGTCCGTCGCCCGCGTCGACACCATAGTCATCGAGCGGTGCGTTCGTCCCGCCGGTGCCGAGCACCATGTGCACGGTGCCCCCGCTGGTGTCGAACGTGCCGGTGTCGGTCGTGGTGACCGGGTGCGGGCGCATGGTCTCGATCGGCTGCCCGGTCGCGATTTCGGTGCCCGCCATCGGGTCAAAGCCGCGCACCGGGAACGACCGCTCGTAGTCGTGGTCGTGCCCGTTGACCACCAGGTCGACCTCGTACTGGTCGAACAGCGGCAGCCACGCCTGCCGGATCCCCAGGTCAGAGCCGTTGCCGGTAGCCGAGGACGAGCACGCGAGCTGGTGCATCTGCACGATGATCCAGTCGACCGTCTTGTCCCGGCGGGCCTTGGCCAGGGTTCGCTCGAGCCAGGCCGTCTGGGCGCCGTTCGAGTAGCCCCTGATGTAGAACGACGTGCCCGGTGCGATCGCCGGGTTGCCGGTCGAGGCGGCCGGGACCAGCGGGCTCGGGCCGCCGACGAACGCGGCTCCGTCCTGGTAGATCACGTCGTCCGCGTCGAGCGAGATGAACAGGGCCCCGCCGACCTTGAACGAGTACCAGCGGCCGCGGAAGCCGGGCACGTCGTTCTCCGGGAGCGTGTAGCGGGTCAGGTACGAGGTGAAGCCCTGCGAGCCGTTGTTGAACTCGACCTCATGATTGCCCAGGCACGGCATCCAGGCCCGGTTGGCAGCGGACGCCTGGTTGTTGTTGCCGAAGTCACGCCAGACGGCCGGCTGCGTGGTCGGGTTCAGGTTCGCGTAGCACAGGTCGCCGTTCAGCAGGTGGAACAGCGGCTGGAACGACTCGACGGCCGCGACCGCGAACGCGCTCTGGCCGTAGGAGAGCACCCACTCGGCGTTCGGCGTCGCCAGGTCACCGAAGCTGGTGAACCGGAACGGCGCCCGGCCGACTGGCGCCGTGCTGAAGCTGGCGCTGAACGGGGTCGCGGAGGCATCGTTGTCGGCGGTCACCGTGTAGAAGTACGTCGTGTTCGGCGCCAGCGCCTGGATCTCGGCGTGGTAGGCGAACACGGTCTCGCCGTTCAGGCCGTCGGTGTAGCTGCGGTGGTCCGCGTGCACCGTCCTGGTCCAGCCGTCGTGCCTGGTCAGAAGGATGCGTGGGTTCTTCGCCTGGCCGGGGGAGGCCCAGGACACGACCATGTGGGTGGCGGGGTTGCGGCCCCAGGTCAGATGGACCTGCTCGGGGGTGCCGTCCTGGCTGGGCGAGCTTGGGGTGTGCTTGGTGGTGCGCCGGTGGAGCTGCGAGCTGGCGGCGAGCAAGCCGACGCCGCCAGCTCCGGTGAGGACCTGGCGGCGGGTTGGGCTGATTCTGTCTGTTATGGCGGTTAGCGGGCTGCCCGTGCTGTCCTGGCTGCCTGCTGGCGGAGTGACTTCCGGGGGGTCTGCGCTGTGGGAGTCCATTGAGCTACGTTGGGCCCCGCCCATGAACCTTTGGTGACAGGCAGCGATTTCTCGCGCCAAATCACCGTGAAGACTGCCGTTGCGGGGCGCCAGCCGGCTACAGGACGTCGTGGCCTGGGTGCGGCTCGGCCGGGATCTCCGCGCGCTGCGCCGGGATCGAGCCTAGCCGTCCGGCCTGGTAGTCCTCGAACGCCTTGACCAGTTCGGCTCTGGTGTTCATCACGAACGGGCCGTAGGTCGCAACCGGCTCCCTGATCGGCTCGCCGCCGAGCACGAGGATGTCCAGGCCCTCGCTCGGCCCGTCGGCCTTGTTGCTGGCCGCGAACGTCAGTACGTCGCCGGGGCCGAAGGTGGCCAACTGCCCAGTGCGCACTGGCCGCCGGTCGTCCCCGGCGCCCGCGGTGCCAGAACCAGCCATCACGTAGCCAAGCGCGTTGAAATCGGCTCGCCACGGCAACCGCAGCTGGGCTCCCGGCTGCAACGTCGCGTGCAGCAGGCTGATCGGCGTGTGCGTAACGCCGGGGCCGTTGTGGCCGTCAACCTCGCCGGCGATTACCCGCAGCAGCGCGCCGCCATCGGGCGAGCTGAGCAGTGCCACCTGGCCGGCCCGGATGTCCTGGTAACGCGGCGCGGTCATCTTCATCTTGGCCGGCAGGTTCACCCAGAGCTGGAAGCCATGGAACAGGCCGCCGCTGATCACCAGTTCCTCGGGCGGCTCCTCGATGTGCAAGATGCCGCCTCCGGCGGTCATCCACTGGGTGTCGCCGTTGGTGATCAGGCCACCGCCGCCATTGGAGTCCTGGTGCCGGAAGGTGCCGTCGACGATGTAGGTGACGGTCTCGAAGCCTCGGTGCGGGTGCCAGGACGTGCCCTTCGGCTCACCCGGCGCGTAGTCCACCTCGCCCATCTGGTCCATGTGGATGAATGGGTCCAGTGCCCGGAGGTCGACTCCGGCGAACGCCCGGCGGACCGGGAACCCCTCGCCCTCATATGCCGACGGCGCCGTGGTGACGGCGAGCACCGGCCGGTCTTTCGCCACGGCCCGATCGGGATCAGAGACCCTTGGCAGAACCAGGATGTCGTCGACAGTTACAGCAGGCATGACTTGATCCTCCCACTTGGCGAGAACTCTGGCCTGGTCAGCTCCCTGGTCAGGTCCCCTGGTCGGGTCCTGGGCCGGTCACTGGGCCGGCCGGCTCCCGCCGCGTCTTGATACCGGTTCCAACATTAGTTGAACGCGCAACATTCCCCTCGAGTCGAGCCGGAATCGACCGGGCCGCCGGGTTGGCCGGAGGCTGCCGGGTTCGGGGAGCTACGACGCGCACGGGTCAGCGATGTCGTGGACCCGCGAGATCTACTGCATCGTCGGCCCGTAGGTGTTGCTGGAGGTGCGTGCGCGGGTCAGCGATGTCGTCGGGTTCGGGCAGGTGGGACGCATGCGGGTCAACGATGTCGTGGACCCGGCGAGGCCGGCTGCATCGCTGACCCGCGGGCGTTGCTGGAGGGCTGTCGCGCCAACCTCAGCCGGAACCGGCGCCCCAGCTAGAGCTGGAGTCCCTCGTCTAGCCGGGCGAGCGCGGCATCGATCCGGTCGAACATGTCGGCCGGCGTCATCTCGCCGTCGGCCAGCCCTTGCCAGGGCAGCGTCGCCGCCATGATCACGCCGACGATCGCGCCGGCGGCGGTGAGTATGGCGGGGTCGTCAAGGGACCGGCCCGTCCGCTGGGCGGCCGCCGAGGCGATGACGTTGATCGTGCGCGAGTACTCATCCATGGCTCGCGCCCTCAACTCAGGCACGGTCATGATCAGGGCCGTGGTGTCACGCAGGCCAGCCAGTTCCGTTTCGCTGGCCGAGGCCATGGTCTCCTTCGCCGCCGCGCGGAACGCGCCGACGAGCGACAACTCGGGTGGCTGCTCCAGGAACGAGCCGATCGCCAGGAGGTCGAAGTCGTCCTGCAGGACCACGTCCTCCTTGGTGGGGAAGTACCGGAAGAACGTGCTCGGCGACACGTCGGCCGCTTCGGCGATCTGGTCGACCGTAGTCGCGTCATAACCCTGTTCACGGAAAAGCCGGAGCGCGTGCTCCCTAATGGAGGCACGCGTTCTGGCTTTCTTGCGTTCGCGCAGGCTGGGGCGGTGCTCTGCCTCCGACGAGTTCCTCATAACGGTCATCTTGTCCCTACCGGCACCGGAGGTCCGCCGATGCCGCACCATGCGCTCATCTCGTTATTGTGCTCTTACCCGATCGAGGTGACCACGCTGTCCGGGGCCGTGTCGCTGGTGTCGGCGCCCGCATCGTTTTCCGGCTGCTCCGTTGCCCGGCTGGGCAGGAACACCAGGGCCAGCACCGCCGAGGCGATCGCGATGCCCGCGCACACCCAGAGCATCACGTCGAGGCCGTGTACGTACGCGGTGCGAACCATGTCGAGCAGCGCGCTGGACCCGGACGCCTTGGCGGTCGCGACGCCGCCGGCCACGCTCTTGCGGATGGCGTCGGCCGCTGCCGCAGGCAGTCCGTTCAGGTGCAGCCGCGCCCGGTAGGTAGTGGCGAGCACGGTGCCGAGGACCGCGACTCCGATCGTCCCGCCGACCTGTCGCATCGCCGTGATCACCGCCGAGCCCGATCCGCTCCGGGCCGGGGAGAGCGCGCCGAGGGCGATATTCAGTGCCGTCGGCAGGGACATGCCAAGGCCGAACCCGGTGATGGCGAACCAGGTGGCGGCGAAGCCACTGCTGGTGGCGGCGGAGGTCCGAGTCCCCACCGCCAGCGCGATCCCCATGATCGCGAAGCCGATCCCGATCAGGAACCGGGCGGAGACCAGTGGCTGGCCGGGAAGGGAGGGCCGGGCGGGCTGGGAGGGCTGGGAGGGCTGGGCGGGAAGAGAAGGAGCGCTGGTGTCCTTACTGGCCTTGCGCGGCGACTGCAGCCGCTGGCCAAGCAGCAGCCCCAGCACCAGGCCGCCGATCATCGGCAGCATATGGATGCCGGCCCCGAACGAGTTGAGCCCGCGCACGTTGAGGAAGTACTGCGGCATCGCGAAGACCAGCCCGAACAGCGCGAACGACACCAGCGTCGACAGCAGCGTCCCCCAGGTGAATCCAGCCGAGCCGAACAGCTTCAAGTCGATCAGCGGCAGTGTTTGCTTATGCAGTGCGCCGTCTGTACCGGGCACCCGTCGGCTGGCCCTGCGCTCCCACCAGATGAACCCGCCCAGCGCCAGCACCCCGGCCACCATTGTGCCGACGGCGACGCCGTCGCCCCAGCCGTTGTTGCCCGCCTTGATCAGGCCGTAGGTCAGCAGCGCCAGGCCGGCGCTCGAGATCGCGATGCCGGTGACATCCAGCCGGGTCGTACCCTCGCCCCGCGACTCTGGCATCAGCATGGTGACCGCCACGATCGCAAGGATCACGACCGGCACGTTGATCAGGAACACCGAGCCCCACCAGAAGTGGTCGAGCAGCCAGCCGCCGAGGATCGGGCCGATCGGGTAGCCGAGGAACGTCGCGCCGCCGATGGCCGCGATAGCACGCGGCCGCTCCTGCGCGCTGAACATCACCGGCAGCACCGCCAGCGACATAGGCAAAATCACGGCGGCAGCGACCCCGAGCACCGCCCGCGCGGCGATCAGTTCGCCCGCCGAGGTCGAGTACGCGCAAGCCAGTGAGGCGACCCCGAACAGCGCGAGCGCGCCGATCAGGATTCGCTTGCGGCCGATCCGGTCGCCGAGCATGCCGGCCGGCAGGAGCACGGCTGCCAGCACGAGGCTGTAGGCGACGACGAACCACTGCAGATCGCTCGACGAAGCGTGCAGGTCAGCCGAGAGAGTCGGAAGGGCGAGGCTGAGTACGAACAGGTCGAGCGCGACAACGAGAACGCTGAGCGAGAGGGCGCCAAGTGCCCACCACCGGCGGCCTTCGGTCTGGGTCATGACACTAACCTTCTTCCGGGAGTTCACATCAAAAAGAGGTTAGCTGTTTTTGAGAGTCACTGTCAATTGATAGGGTAACGCATTGCGGATGGTCTGGTCATCGGCTGCCCGAGGCCGGTCCTGCCCTGGCAGCTCACGGGGCAGCTCGCGGGGCCTGGGAAACACGCTGCGAGACTGGGATTGTTAGAACTAGTGAGAGATCGCGGAGCCAGGGAGGCAGCAGCCATGCCACAGCCAGAAGGTGCAGAACTTGAGCGAGTACGAGCCCGTCGATCCGAACTGCGCGACAAGTACTTGCGGCCGACCGCCGACCGGGGGAAGACGACCGTTCAGGGCGTCCATCACCTGGCCCTGATCTGCAAGGACACCGAGGATACGATCAAGTTCTACCAGGAGTTCCTTGGCTTCCCGCTGGTCGAACTGGTCGAGAACCGCGACTACGCCGGCTCGAACCACTTCTTCTTCGACATCGGCAACCACAACCTGCTCGGGTTCTTCGACTTCCCCGGTCACGACCACCCGGCCTGGGAAGAGACGATCGGCGGCGTCCAGCACCTCGCGATCTCGATCTCAGCCGAGCAGTTCGACGCTGCGAAGAAAAAGTTCGACGAGGCCGGCATCGACTATCTCGGTCCGGACCGCGGGGTGCTCGACAGCATGTACTTCCGCGACCCGAACGGCGTCGGGCTGGAGCTATACCGCGAAGAACTCGGTATCTTCAACGGACATCAGATCCTCGGCTGACCCAGCTAGCCCTGGTGGTGACCGTTGGCCGCCAGTTGCACGTCATTCAGTCCCGGGCACCCCGTGGCTGGCTACCTTGCTGCGGGATATGCGCACGAGGGCGGCGGCCAGCCTCGGGAGGTCCGCGTCCGATCCGGCCAGCGCGGCGAGCCCGGCCGCATCGTGAGGCAGACCGGCAATCCTCGCGCCGTCCAGAACCCGCTGATCGAAGTAAGGAGCGATGCCCGGCCAGACGGCCTGGACCTCGCGGAGGAAGATGTCCGCCCCGGCAGGCCCAATGCCGGGGAACTCTGTCAGCAACGCGGCTACGCGGCCCGCGTCGGCCTCGGCCTCGTCCCTGAGCTTGCGCAAGTCACCGTGCCACCGCTGGATCAGCAGGCCGGCGGCGTTACCGAGCATGGTCGAGGTTCGCTCGTCATAGCGGCGGTAGTGCCCGCGGCCGAGCGCGTCAACCCGGTCCTGCCAGCTCGCCTCACCCATCGCGGCGGGCGTCCGGTAGCCGGCCGCGAACAGTTCCCTGGCGGCGGCGACTGCGATGTCTGAAGAGATCCTGGCACTGAGCAAGGTCGCGAGAACGAGCAGCTGGTAGAGCGGAGCAGGCCGGTCGGCGAGCTTTATCCCAGCTTCCTCCGCATAGCTCTGGCCCAGCCTGGCTAGCAGCAACCTGACGGTGTCCGCGTCTTTGACCGGTGTCATTCTGGTCGGCTACCCGGTGCGGCGCCGCGCAATCCGCCCTTCAGCCGGCGGGGCCTTCCCCGCGCCCCGGAGGCTCGGGCAGCTTCACCTGGCCGCCTTCTTCCCTGAGTCGCCCCGGCCGGCCGACGGCCGCGTCTTCCGGAGTCTTGCCGGCTGCCGCCAGGTATTCGTGCGACTCCGACACGTCGTACGAGGCGCGGGCGTTTGCCTCGCGGCCGGCCGGGGAGTTGACTACGTCCAGATGCCGCGCCCAGCAGGACAAGCATGAGCGAGGTTCAGACCGGGATAGTCACCACGAAGGTGCCCGCGCGCTTAACTGCTGGCCGACGCCCCGGACAGCCGGTCACCACCTGACTTCGCCGGGCACCTGGAGAAGTACGTCCATGCTGATCGGAACGGTGAGTAACCACGTGCTGCGCAACGCGCCCTGCCCGGTGCTCGTGGTACCGGCTGCGAGCAAGCTCTGAGCGACGTACCTGGTGTCCGGGTCCGTCGACGAGCAGGACTCGGCAGATCGCCGCAATTCGGCTGGCTGGACCGTAGGTGTCCGGCCGGTGCATAGTTATCCCAGCGGTTGACAAGGCAGCCGCGGCGCCACCAGGAGAGCGGTCGCGCTCGCTCGTCGTGCGGGTCGCGTTGCTTTGTCGCGCGCAAACCCCTACTCCGCGCTTTGATGGAGCAAAGGTGCACCGCGCATGACCGGATTCAGCTGGATCGACGTGCGATTGCACGGCGAGCGGACGGTCGTGCGCGCCCTGGCACTGTTCGCGCTGATCGGCGTCGCGTATTCGGTCGGTGCAGAGCTTTCCTGGCAGAGCTTCAGCTCCGGCGCCGCGTTCGGCTTCCCGCCCGCTGGAGTCACGGTCGCGGCCATGCTGCTGACCCGCAGAAGGCTGTGGCCTGTGATCATCGCGGCGATCGTGCTGAGCGAGGTCAGCGTTGACTTGCAGCACGGACTGACGGTGGCTGGAGCCCTGATGTCAGCCGCCGCCAATGTGACCGAACCTCTCGTCGGCGCCTCGTCGGTCCGGCGGTGGTGCGGCGGACCGCCGGATCTGACCTCTCGCGGTGACCTGCTGCGCTTCATCGCCGGTGCGGTGACGTTGGGCCCGCTGGCTGGCGGGCTGATAGGCGCGACCGCGATTAAGATCGGCTCCGGCGGATGGTGGCCCGCACTGTGGCTGCAGTGGTGGGCCGGCGACGGGATCGCTGTCCTGGTGATCGGCGCGCCGATCTTGCTCTGGTCCAGGAATAAGGTCGGGCGACGGAGCTTGCTTGAGCTGTGCGGCCTCGTTGCCGTCACCGTGCTCGTGTCGATCGTCGCGTTCAGGTTCGGCGAACCGACGACGTTGCTGTTCCTGCCATTGCTTGGGCTGGCCGCCTTCCGGCTGGGCGATCTCGGTGTGGTGCTAACAGGGACGGCGTTCGCCTGCGTCGCGAATTACATGACGGCCGCCGGATACGGCGAGCTCGCCCGCGTTGGCCGGACTTCACCGGGGTCGCTAGTGGTCACCCAGGCGTACATCGCCGTGGCGGTGCTGCTCGCGTGGCTGCTGGCGCAGGAGGTCAGCGGGCGGGCGCGCGCCGTCAGCCGGGGCGAATCCGAGCGCATGCAGCGGGTGACAGCAGAGGCCAGGCGCGCCGCCGCTGAGCTTGGTTTCGCGCTCGCGGGCGCCGCTACGGTGCGGGAGGTCGGGCAGCAAGCCTCGGTCGCTGTGCAGCAGCGAATGCGCGCCGACCACGCCGTGATCAACGTACTGAGTGCCGATAAGGGGCGATTCGAGCAACTCGCCGGCCAGGGGGTCGAAGCGCAGTCCGCCGTCATGGACGCCGAGTGGGCGATCGACGCCGATGCGCCGGGTCCCCGGGCCGTTCGTGATCGCCTCGCCGTCTACGTGCCGGACTGGAACGCCGCAGAGACAGGGTTCGCCGACGCCGCAGAGCTGGCCGAGGGCCTGGGCCTGCGGGCGGCGGCGCATCAGCCCCTGCTCACCGAGGCCGGGCTGCTGGGCTACCTCGGCATCTGGTGGAAGGAACCGCACCGGACCGACACGGCCGAACGCCAGTTTCTTGAGGCTATGGCGGAGGCCACGAGCCGGGCGCTGGAACGCGCCAGGCTACGCGAGGCCGAGCAGCGCGAGCAAGAAAGAATTGCCTCGCTGTCCGAGCTGACCAGGCTACTCGCGGCCGCGGTGACCGCTGACGCCATCGGCGAGGTGGTCAGCGAGCACGTTCGCGCGGCGGTCGGCAATGCCGACGGGGTCTGGCTGGGACTATCCACTTCGGACCACAAGAGGCTGGAGCCGGTGACCGTCAGCGGCCCCGTTGCCCGAGCCGGGCAAGAACCCGGATACGTCGAAGTTGATGCCGCGATGCCCGCGGCCGAAGTGTTCAGGACGGGAACGCCGCTTGTCCTTAGCGCCGCACGGGAATATCTGAGCCGACCAGGACACAGTGAGTCGCCGGGCTCGCCCCAGGACTGGTCACCAACGGCCGAGGGCTGGATAATCTGGCCGCTGCGAGTCGGCACGTCCACCGTCGGCATTGTCAGCTTTGCCTGGCTGCGCACCCAGTCCTTCAGCCAGGGCCAGCTGGCCTTTGTCGCCGCCGTCGCCGACCTGCTCGCGCAGGCCCTGGTCCGGGCCCGCCTCTACGACGACGAACACGTGGCCTTGACACTGCTGCAGCGAGTTGTCAGGCCAGCGGCGACCGCCGTTCCCGGGCTTGAGGTCGCGAGCTGCTACCGGCAGGCCGGCTCGAGTGGCTCGGTCGGCGGAGACTGGTATGACGCGGTGGGCCTTCCTTCAGGCGAAGCGTTCTTTTCGGTTGGCGATGTCGTCGGCCACGGCATCACCGCGGCCCAGGACATGTCGCAGCTGCGCAACGCCGCGCGCACGCTAGCCGTCGCCGGCTTTCCCCCGGGCCGCCTCTTGCATGAACTCGGACGAGTCGCAGGCTCCATGACAGTCGGCCAGTTCGCGACGGCGGTGGTTGGCATCACCGACGCGAGCGGCTCAAGGCTCGTCTACGCGTCCGCTGGCCATCCGCCGATGCTTCTGCGGCGCGCTCACCCCGGCGCGGTGCAGGAGCTGGCCCAGGCTGGCGGTCCTGCGCTCGGACCTTTCGACGACGCGACGTATGCCGAGGGTGAGGTCACGCTCAACCCCGGCGACATCGTGCTGATGTATACCGACGGGCTGATCGAGCGGCGCGGCGAGGACTTGCAGGACGGGATCGCCCGCGTCGCAAGTGAACTAACCGCTTGGCATCCCTGCTCGCCGCTCGGCGAACTGTGCGAGAAGCTTGTCGCTACCCTTGCCGAAACTCCGCAGCTCGATGACATCTGCGTCCTGGCGGTACGCCGGCTCGACACACTGCTAGCCAGCGAGGTATAGACGCGCCGGACCCGGGTAGCGGACTGAGAGGTGAGGCTAACGCCAACCTTCGGCAGGAGGCCACGATGGCGACAGAGAAGCAGAAGCAGGCTGCCCGGCAAAACCTGGTCAGCGCCCGCAAGACGCAAAGCGCCCGGGCGAAGGGCGCCGACGTCCCGTCCAGGAGTCAGGGAATGAGCACGGCGGAGAAGGACTCGCTGGCCGACAGCGAGTTCGCGTTTCCGAAGGAGCGCAAGGAACCACTGACTGATGCCCGGCACGTGCGCAACGCGATAGCCCGGTTCGATCAGGTAGAAGGCGTCAGTGACGCGGAGCGGGACCGGGCCTGGAAGCGGATACTCACCGCCGCCAAGCGCTACGACGTGGAAGTTTCCGAAGCGAGCTGGCGGGACCTGGCCAAGGGCGGCAATGACCGCAAGCGCTGAGTCACCACCTCGCCGCCGGGAAACTGGTGCGACTTATTTTCCTGGCGGTAGCACGGAGCTGGCCAGGGTCAAGCCAGGCGATACCGTCGCTGTCTTAGGCGTCGGCCCGGCGAGGCTCAGGAATCCTCCGGAGTGTCCTTGCGCTGCTGAGCCTTGGCGCTCGCGGCGGCCGCCTCTTCGTTACGCCGGACAGCCTCCTGATCTCGTTCGGCGTGCGTGCTGGCCGGCATAGGTTCATGCCGGACCTGATTCACGCTCGGCTGGTAGCCGATGTCACGGAGGCGCTCCGCGTCCTCCGGATCGATCCCTTCCTGATCAGCGGCCGGTTCCTCGGCCCGCAGGGCGTCGGGCTTCTCCGGCTTGTCGTGTTGATCGTGCTTCATATCCATATATCCATGTCCCGGCGGCTGGCAGCCGCCGCCAGATCGATGGTCGCGGACGGGTCAGTCATCGCCGCCTCCGTTTCTTCGGTCGACAACTTCCCCGCGATGCCCGCTCTAATCTCGTCCTCGGACGAGCGAGGCGGCTCGCCGCTGGCCGGTTTGGCTGGCTCTCGTCATCCCTCCGGCCTGGACGGATGTCTGGATATGACCACGAGGGCTCGGACAGATCCAGGCGATGGGAACGGACTCGGCCGGGCGCCGTCAGTATCTCTATCACGAGTTGTGGCGGGCCCGGCGTGATGCCGGCAAGCATGACCTGATACTCGGCTTCGCCGCCGCGCTGCCAGAGATCCGCCTGACAATCGCTGACCATCTAGGGGGAAGGGGCCTGTCGAGGCAGCGGGTACTGGCGGCCGCGGTACACCTGATCGACGACCGGCTGTTCGCGTACTGGAACGGCCGCCGCTGGCACCAGGTGACCGCAGCGGACATTAACGAGTACCTGCGGCAGATCGCCGGGCAGGACTGCACCGCGAAGGACTTCCGCACCTGGCACGCGACCGTGCTGGCGGCCGTCGGGCTTGCGGTCTCTGAGCAGGCGGAATCCGCGGCGGCCAGAAAACGCGATCAGCAGGGCGACCCTGGAGGCTGCCGGGTATCTCGGCAATACGCCGGCGGTGGCACGGGCAGGGTCGCGCTACCCGGTAATGCCTTAGCTGACGTTTCGGCGCTGGCGACTGGCCCGAACGCAGCGCCAGAGTTCCTCGCCATAGGGTGCGGCGATCAGGCAGGCGACACCGGCTGCGACCGCCGCAAGGTAGCCGGGCGGAAGCGGGTGGCGCCTTAGCCTGAGCCGTCCGGATTCCCTGCGCCCCGCCTTGGTCCTGAGCTTGGCCACCTGGTCCCAGTGCAGGCAGCACAGCGCAGCCGTGGCCATGACCGGCAGCGATTCGAGAAAGCTGTGAAGGTGCTGCTCGGCGGGAGGGACCTCGCGTCCGCCGTTTACGGCGGCTCGGACATCCCAGATGGCCGTCGCCTCGTGTACGCCGGTGGCCGCGACTGCGGCTGCCAGCACAGCGGCGTTTGTCTCAAATAGCAGAGTGAGCGTTACCGGTATCGCGACTTCGCCCATCATCAGCGAGTGAATCGCGGATTCCCGCACGCCGCTCGTGCTTTCGATCTTGGTCCGCCGGTGGATTAGGTAATCAGCGAAACCCGGTATGAACCAGGCCGGCATGAGGACGTACATGAGGTAACGGATCGTGACTGCCTCTACGTCGGAAGCGTCCGCCGCCGGGCGCAGTACCGGCCGGTCCTGCCAGCGGCTGGCGGCCTCGCGTACCTGCTTGACGGTCGCGTGCATGACGTGCTCCTTCGCGGTCGGTCCTTATCGGATCCGAGGAAACTGGGCCTGCCCTACCCGGCGAGGAGTTCTGCTTAACCCTGCCGGTAGGTGAGAGCGTCTTGCTCCCGGAATTCCAGGCCATGGCCTGGAACGGACAGATCCGGCGTCAGCTTGCCGCCGGCCGGGTCGAGCGCGCCGTCCAGCAGCATCCGCTCGATGCGCTGATGGTCGTGGAAGTACTCGATGTGGCGGAGGTTCGCGGCAGCCGAAGCGACGTGCGCGTGCGCGTTCGGCGCGCAATGCGCTGAGACATCGGTGCTGTGAGCCGCAGCGAGCGCGGCGCCTTGCAGGAACCCGGTGATTCCGCCGCACCTGGTCGCGTCGAGCTGCAGGCAGTCCACTGCGCCGGCCTCGATGAGGCGGGCCGAATCGGCCAGCGTCCAGCCGTACTCGCCGGCAGTCACATCTGGCTGGACCTTACGGCGGACCTCGGCCAAGCCGGCCAGATCCTGGCTTGAGACAGGTTCTTCGAACCAGACGACCCCATAGTCGCTCAGCCAGGCGCCCACCCTGGCGGCTTGCCCAGTGCGGTAAGCGCCGTTGGCGTCTACATACAGGTCGGTGTCGGGGCCGATGGATCCCCTGGCCAGGGCAACCCTGGCCCAGTCCCGCTGCTCGTTGGTTCCCCAGGATTCGCCGATCTTGATCTTGACCCTCGGGATCTCATCTTCCTGCACCCAGGCTGACAGCTGTTCCCGAGTCTGCCGGGCGTCGTAGGTGATGAACCCTCCGCTGCCGTAGACCGGCACGTCCCGGCGCACCTGCCCGGTGAGCGCGGCCAGCGGAACGTCAAGCAGCCGGGCCTTGAGGTCCCACAACGCGATGTCGACCGCGGAGATGGCCATCGAGGCGATACCTTCCCGGCCGACGTTGCGCACGGCCCGGTTCATCTTCTCTGCCGTGCCGAGCACGTCCATCGCGTCGGTGCCGACGACTACCCCGGCAAGATGACTGGTTACGGCGCTTGCCACCGCGGGCGATCCATAGGTCCAGCCCAGCCCCTGGCGGCCATCTGCCCGTGAGGTCACGACGATCATTGTGGTCGAGTCCCAGGCCAGCGTGCCGTCGGACTCGGGACTGTCGGTCGGGATCACGTACACCGCCGCGGTCACCGACTCCACCAAAGGTTGCGCCCATCCCATGCTGAGGCAGCTACCGCGACTCTTGGGCGACAAACGCAATCGGGGCTGCGCTTCAGGCGACAGCGGCGTCCGCTATCTCAAGCCCTACGTGAACTACGCGGTTTTCGCTGATGCCAATGGCGGCCGCGAACCTGTCGCGATGACTCAGGCGTCACCGCAATGAACTGGCCAGGCCGTACAGGTACCTCAAGACCGTCGACAACGACGGAGCCGGTGCCGTGAACGACGGCGTACACGGCACCGGCTCCGTCGTGCCCGCCGACGCGGCCGGACCACGACTGTGATCGGGTCAGTTGTTGCCCAGAGCGGCGGAGATGTCGGCCAAGGCTGACGTGTCGTCGCGCTCGATCGCCAGGTCGCCGAGGCTGATCACGCCGACCGCGCGTCCTTTCCGCAGAACGGGGAGCCTGCGCACCGAGTGCTGCCGCATCAATCCGACGGCCTGCTCGATCGCGGTGTCAGGGCTGACCGTGATCAGCTCGGACTCGCTGACGATGTCGGAGATCTTGCTTCCCGCGTCTTTCCCTGCCGCGACCAGGCGGATAACGATATCCCGGTCGGTCAGTATGCCGGTCACCGTTCCATTGTCCAGGACGATGATGTCGCCGATGTCGTCGTTGGCCATCAGCTGGGCCGCCTCCGCGACACTTTGCTCACGCTCGATCGTCACCGGATCCGGGGTCATGACGTCTGCGACTTTCTGGTTCATCCTTTCTCCTTTTCTCCCGCCGACCGCTACCCGGTAGTCCGACTTCAACCGCCCGTGGCCGCGCGCATTTGACGGGCGGAGCCCAGAGCTGCTGGCACCGGTCGGCAGCCCGGGGTCGACATAACTGCCCGGATCTGTCCGCCGCCGCCTCGCCAAATCGCCAAGGCCAAGGGAATTCAGGTCACCGCCCGAGCCGGATGCGCGAAGGGGATTTCGCGATGCGTGTAAGCCGCTGCGGCTCGGGTAGCGGCGGCCGGTACCTGATTTAACCGGGGAGGCAGCCAGATGACTCGTTTCGGATATTTCCTGTCGTCGGAAGAGAACTCGCCGGGCGCGCTTGTCCGCCAGGCGAAGCTCGCCGAGGAGGCCGGGTTCGACGGGCTCTGGATCTCCGACCACTTCCATCCGTGGCTTGATGAACAGGGCCAGAGCGGGCATGTCTGGTCCGTGATCGGAGCGATCTCTCAGGTCACCAGCCTGCCGATCACCACGGCCGTAACCTGCCCGCTGATCCGCCTGCACCCGGCGGTCGTGGCGCAGGCGGCGGCGACCGCCGGAATGCTGACCGACGGCTCGTTCACGCTTGGCGTGGGCACCGGCGAGGCGCTGAACGAGCACATCGTCGGCCGGCACTGGCCAAGTGCCGAGGCGCGGCTGGACATGCTCGAAGAAGCGGTCGAGGTGATCAGGAAGCTGTTTACCGGCAGCCTGGTGACGCACGCCGGAAAGCACTACGACGTGGAGACGGCCCGGCTGTACTCGCTTCCCGATTCGCCGCCGCCGATCTTCATGTCGGGTTTCGGGGAGAACGCGATCAAGCTGGCGGCCAGGATCGCGGACGGCTACATGTGCGTTCAGCCGAATCCTGACTTCGTCCGCCTCTACCGCGAATCCGGTGGCGGTGACCGGATCGTGCAGGGCGGGATCAAGGTTTGCTGGGGACCGGATGCGGACCAGGCGCGCAAGGTCATGCACCGCCTGTGGCCCACCGACCAGGTGCCTGGGGAGGCGGCTCAGCTGCTGCCGCTACCACGGCACTTCGCCCAGCTGGCCCAACTTGTCTCCGAGGATATGGTCACCGCTCCATGCGGGCCCGATCCGGCTGAGCACGTGAAGGGCATCCGCGCGTATACGGACGCCGGGTTCGACGAGGTCTTCATCGGCCAGGTCGGGTCAGATCACGAGGGGTTCTTCGAGTTCTACGCCCAGGACGTGCTGCCCCAATTGCGCGAGGTATGAGCAATGACGCCGGCGACGGACGTGACCAGGACGCTGCCGCTTCCGCGTGCGGCGGGATGAGACTGAATGAACCCCGTGGAGCGGGTACTCCGCAGCGTTGACCGCTGGCAGCAGCGCCACAAGCCGGCCGCCTTCACCTTCGGCGTCGTCAAGAAGTGCGGAGACGACAACGCGATCCAGTGTACCTGCAGCGGCTAGGCCGGAGCGGATTGTTCCTGCTCGGGTTGCTGATCGGGGTCGTGGCCACGACCGGGCTCGCTAGCCAAGTGCCTTCGGCCACCAGAACCCGGGCATCATCGTGGCCGCCGACGCCCTGGCCGTGGCGGTCAACGTCGGCATGTTCATGTTCGCGTTCCGGGTGCTAACGCCCAAAGGGATACCGGGC
>DASYAT010000080.1:0-17340 GCA_036501205.1 Streptosporangiaceae bacterium
TGGTGGTCAGGCAGCCGCCTCCGCTGTCATCTGAGCGGCCGTACGGGTCCTACTTCGACGAGGTAGCCGACTCGCTTGGCGGCGCGCTCGAGGCGGCCGGGATGAATTTCGGCGGTGCCGTGGAACGGGTCGTGGTCGCGAACGGCGAGCTGACCCTGCACGTACGTCGTGAGCACCTGGTCGAGGTTGCCAAGCAACTACGCGACGACCCCCGGCTAGCTTTCCAAATGTGCCTGGGGGTTTCTGGGGTGCATTACCCCTCGCTCGCCGGCAGTGAACTGCATGCCGTGTACCACCTGCTCTCGGTTACCCACAACCGGCGGTTGCGGGTCGAGGTGGCGGCACCCGACGCCGATCCGCACATCCCCTCGGTGGTCAGCGTCTACCCGACCTGTGACTGGCACGAGCGGGAGACCTGGGACTTCTTCGGCATCGTCTTCGACGGGCATCCGGCGCTGACCAGGATCGAGATGCCCGATGACTGGAAGGGCCACCCGCAGCGGAAGGACTACCCGCTCGGCGGCATTCCGGTGGAGTACCGCGGCGCCACCGTCCCGCCGCCGGATGAGCGGAGGTCATACGAGTGACCGAAGGACGCGTTTACACGGTCGGCGGGCAGGACTGGGACGAGATCGTCGCGGCCGCCGATGAGCTGGGTGACAGCTCAAGCGAAGAGCAGCTGATCGTCAACATGGGCCCTCAGCACCCGTCGACGCATGGGGTGCTGAGGCTGATCCTGACGCTCGACGGCGAGACGGTCAGCGAGATCCGGCCGGTCATCGGCTATCTGCACACCGGTATCGAGAAGAACATGGAGTTCCGTACCTGGACGCAGGGGGTCACCTTCTGCACCAGGATGGATTACCTGTCTCCGCTGTTCAACGAGACCGCGTACTGCCTGGCGATCGAGAAGCTGCTCGGCGTCACCGATCAGATTCCCGCCCGGGCGAGCGTCCTGCGGGTGCTGATGATGGAGCTGAACCGGATCTCCTCGCACCTGACGGCGGTCGGCACGTTCGGCATGGAGCTGGGCGCGACCACCATCTTCCTCTACGGCATGCGCGAGCGCGAGAAGGTGCTCGACCTGTTCGAGCTGATCACCGGCCTGCGGATGAATCACGCCTACATCCGGCCGGGCGGCGTGTCGCAGGACCTGCCGTCCGGTGCGATCGAGAAGCTGCGCGAATTCCTCTCGGTCATGCCTGGCGTGCTGTCCGAGACGCACAAGCTGCTCGACGTCAACCCGGTCTACCTGCGGCGCACTCGCGAGGTCGCGCATCTCGACCTGGCCGGCTGCATGGCACTGGGTATCACCGGGCCGATCCTGCGATCCACCGGCCTGCCCTGGGACCTGCGCAAGAGCCAGCCGTACTGCGGCTACGAGACGTACGAGTTCGACGTCTGCACGCAGGACGGTGCCGACGTATATGCCAGGTACATCGTCAGGATGGACGAGATCGATCAGTCGCTGCGCATCATCGAGCAGTGCGTCGACCGGCTGGCGGCCACCAGGCCCGCCGACGACCCGGTGATGATCGCCAACGCCAAGATCGGCTGGCCGGCCAAGCTCGCGGTCGGCCCGGACGGGCTGGGCAACTCGGCCGACCACATCGCGCACATCATGAGCCAGTCGATGGAAGCGCTGATTCATCACTTCAAGCTGGTCACCGAGGGATTCCGGGTACCGGCCGGCCAGGCCTACGCAGCGGTCGAGTCGCCGCGCGGGGAGCTTGGCTGCCACGCGGTCAGCGACGGCGGCACCAGGCCGTACCGCGCGCACTTCCGCGATCCTTCGTTCACGAACCTGCAGGCGGTCTCGGCGATGTGCGAGGGCGGCATGGTGGCCGACGTGGTCGCGGCGGTAGCCAGCATCGACCCGGTGATGGGAGGGGTGGACCGGTAATGCCTCTTACCGAGCAGGACCAGGCCGAACTGGCTGAGCGTGCTGCGCAAATCATTGCCAGATACCCAAAACCAAGGTCCGCACTACTTCCGCTGCTGCATCTGGTGCAGGCTCACGAGGGTTTTGTCTCAAATGATGGGATAAAATATTGCGCGGGTCAGCTCAGCCTTTCCGAGGCTGACGTCACCGCGGTGGTGTCGTTCTACACCATGTACAAGCGCAGGCCGGTTGGTGAGTACCACGTTGGCGTCTGCACGAACACCCTTTGCGCGATCATGGGCGGCGATGAGATCTACTCCGACTTGCGCGGCTACCTAGGGGTCGAAGCGGACGAGCCGACCGAGGACGGCAAGGTCAGCGTGGAGCGGATCGAGTGCAATGCGGGCTGCGACTACGCGCCGGTGATGATGGTCAACTGGGAGTTCTTCGACAACATGACTCCAGAATCAGCTCGGGAACTGGTCGATGGACTGCGTTCAGGCGCCGATGTCGCGCCGTCGCGGGGCGCGCCGCGGCTGGTCAACTGGAAACAGGCCGCGACGATTCTGGCCGGCTACCCCGATGACCAGGCCACCGGCGGGCAGACCGCTGGCCAGCCCACGCTGGCCGGGCTCCGGATTGCCAAGGAAAACGGCTGGACCCCTGCTGATGACGGAGCGGCTCAGTGAGCACCGTGCTAACTCCCGAACTGACCGCGCACTGGGACGATGCGGATTCGTTCACGCTCGCCGGTTACCGCCGGGCCGGCGGTTACCAGGCACTGCCCAAGGCGCTGGCGATGGCGCAGGACGACGTGATCGCGACGGTCAAGGCGTCCGGCCTGCGCGGCCGGGGCGGGGCCGGCTTCCCGACCGGGGTGAAGTGGGGCTTCATCCCGCAGGGTGACGGCAAGCCGCACTACCTCGTGGTCAACGCCGACGAGTCAGAGCCCGGCACCTGCAAAGACATCCCCATCATGCTCGCCAACCCGCACGCCCTCGTGGAGGGTGCGATCATCGCGGCCTACGCGATCAGGTGCAACCAGGCGTTCATCTACGTGCGCGGTGAGGTCCTGCACGTGATCAGGCGGGTGCACCACGCGGTCGCTGAGGCCTACGAAGCCGGCTACCTGGGCACCGACATCCTGGGCTCGGGCTTCGATCTCGAGATCGTCGTGCACGCCGGGGCGGGCGCGTACGAATGCGGCGAGGAGACGGCGCTGCTCGACTCGCTCGAAGGCAAGCGCGGCCAGCCGAGGCTGAAGCCGCCGTTCCCGGCTCTTGAGGGCCTGTACGCCTGCCCGACCGTGGTCAACAACGTCGAGTCGATCGCCAGCGTCCCTTACATCATCAAGCGCGGGGCCGACTCGTTCGCCGCGCTCGGTACTGAGAAGTCCAAGGGGTTCGGGATCTTCTCGCTGTCCGGGCACGTCACCACGCCCGGGCAGTACGAGGCTCCTTTGGGCGTGACGCTGCGCGAACTGCTGTCGATCGCCGGCGGGGTCCGGGCCGGGCACCGGCTGAAGTTCTGGACGCCGGGCGGATCATCGACCCCGATCCTGACCCACGACCACCTGGACGTTCCGCTCGACTTCGAGGGGATCGGTGCGGCCGGGTCGATGCTCGGCACCCGGGCGCTGCAGATCTTCGACGAGACCACCTGCGTGGTCCGGGCTGTGCTGCGCTGGATGGAGTTCTACGAGCACGAGTCGTGCGGCAAGTGCACCCCCTGCCGGGAGGGCACCTACTGGACGGTCCAGGTACTCGATTCGCTCCAGCGCGGCCAGGGCAGCGAAGCAGATCTGGACAAGCTGCTCGACATCTGCGACAACATCGGCGGCCGGTCGTTCTGCGCGTTCGGCGACGGCGCGATCAGCCCGATTGTCTCCTCGATCAAGTACTTCAGGGACGAATACGTCGAGCACGTCAAACGCGGGTCCTGCCCGTTTGATCCGGCTGCGTCGACGGCCTTCAGCGAATCATGGAGAACGCGATGAGCGGCCCTCTGCCCGCCCGGCCCGCCCCGGCGACTGACACGGTCACGGTCACGATCGACGGGTTCGAGATCACGGTGCCGAAGGGAACGCTGATCATCAGGGCGGCCGAGATGCTCGGAGTCCAGGTCCCCCGGTTCTGCGATCACCCGCTGCTCGATCCGATCGGTGCCTGCCGGCAGTGCCTGGTCCACGTCGAGGGCCAGCCGAAGCCACCCGCCTCCTGCACCACGACCTGCACCAACGGGATGGTGATCAAGACCCAGCTGACTTCGCCGATCGCGGAGAAGGCGCAGCGCGGCATCATGGAGATGCTGCTGGTCAACCACCCGCTCGACTGCCCGATGTGCGACAAGGGCGGCGAGTGCCCGCTGCAGAATCAGGCGATGTCCAACGGAGCCGGCGAGACCAGGTTCACCGGCGCCAAGCGGAAGTTCCCCAAGCCGATCGCGCTGTCCGCCCAGGTGCTGCTGGACCGCGAGCGCTGCGTTCAGTGCGCGCGCTGCACCAGGTTCGCCGACCAGATCGCCGGCGACCCGCTGATCGACCTGATCGAGCGCGGGCCGCAAGAGCAGGTCGGGGTCGCCGAGGGCGTGCCGTTCGACTCCTACTTCTCCGGCAACACCGTGCAGATCTGCCCGGTGGGCGCGCTGACCGGGGCTTCGTACCGGTTCAGGGCCCGGCCCTTCGACACGGTCTCGACGCCGAGCGTCTGCGAGCATTGCGCGGCCGGGTGCCTGCAGCGCACCGACCACCGGCGGGGCGCGGTCACCAGAAGGCTGGCCGGCAACGCGCCCGAGGTGAACGAGGAGTGGAACTGCGACAAGGGCCGCTGGGCCTTCACCTACGCGACCGCTCCCGACCGGCTCATCACCCCGCTGGTCAGGGACGACGATGGCGTGCTGCAGCCGGCCTCCTGGCCGGAGGCGCTGGACGCGGCCGCTCGCGGACTCGCGGCTGCGCATGGCAGCGCCGGTGTCCTGACCGGCGGCCGGGTCACCCTCGAGGACGCCTACGGGTACGCGAAGTTCGCCCGGCTGGCGCTTGGCAGCAACGACGTTGACCTGCGGGCCAGGCCGCACAGCGCCGAGGAGACCTATTTCCTGGCCGATCACGTGGCCGGCCAGGACTCCGGGATTACTTACACCGCTCTTGAGCACGCGCCGGCGGTCCTGCTGGCCGGGCTCGAACCGCAGGATGAGTCGCCGATCGTCTTCCTGCGGCTGCGCAAGGCGGTCCGCCGGGGCCGCACCTCGGTCTTCTCGGTGGCCGCGCTGGCCAGCCCTGGACTCGTCCGGCTCGGCGGGACGCTGCTTTTGTCGCCGCCAGGCGGCGAAGCCGTGCAACTCGACCGGATCGGTGACCCGGCAGCGAGCCCTGCGGCCGATGAGCCGGTGTCGGCGGTGGCTTCGGCGCTGCGCCAGCCCGGTTCGGTGATCCTGGTCGGAGAGCGACTGGCCGAGGTGCCAGGCGCGCTATCGGCCGCGGTCCGGCTGGCCGGGCGGACCGGCGCCAGGCTGGCCTGGGTGCCCCGCCGCGCGGGCGAGCGCGGCGGCATCGAGGCGGGCGCGCTGCCCGTGCTGCTGCCGGGCGGCCGCCAGGTCACCGACTCCGCCGCCCGCGCCGAAGTGGCCAGGGTCTGGGGCGTGGCCGGGCTGCCGGCCGAATCGGGCCGGGACACCGCCGAGATCCTGACGGCGGCCGCCGAATCGGCGGAGGCGCCCTACGCCCTGGTGATCGCCGGCGTCGATCCCGATGACTTGCCCGATCCGGCCGCCGCGCTGGTCGCCCTCGAACGCGCCAGCTTCGTGGTCAGCCTTGAGCTGCGCACCAGCGCGGTCACCGACCGCGCCGACGTGGTGTTCCCGGTCGCGGCGGTCGCGGAGAAGGCGGGCACGTTCGTGAACTGGGAGGGCAGGCCGGGTGAGTTCGGCCCGGCCTTGTCGGTCCCGGCCGTCCGCAGCGATCTGCAGGTGCTGAACAGCATCGCCGACGCGATGGACACCCATCTTGGCCTGCCGGACGTGGCGACGGCCCGGCGCGAACTGGCCGGGCTTGGCGTCGGTTCGCCGATCTCGGCCAGCACTGCGGCTGGGGGGATTCCGCCCGCCAGTCACCCAGATCTGTCTGGCCTCGCGTCCGGTGCGGCCGGGCCCGTGAATCCGACCCCAGGCGAGGCCTTGCTTGCGACCTGGCATAATCTGCTCGACGCCGGGCGGATGCAGGACGGCGAGCCGCACCTAGCGGGTACGGCCCGGGCCGCGGTCGCGAGGATGTCGGCGGCCACCGCGGCCGAGGCCGGTGTCGCGGCGGGTGCCAAGGTCACGGTCGGTACCAGCCGCGGTGAGATCACCGTGCCGGTCGAGATCGCGACCATGCCCGACCGGGTGGTCTGGCTGCCGTCGAATTCCGCGGGCTGCGCCGTGCGAAATCAGCTCGGCGCTGGCCACGGCACCCTAGTGACGGTGAGGAGCGCACAATGAGTGCCTCGCTCGGTATGGCGCGGGGGTTCCAGGGGGTCGCCCCCCTGGGCCACGCAGGCCAGCTAGCCCAGGCTGCCCTGGCTAAGGGCGGCGGGGCGACCTCAGCGTTGATCGACCATGATCCGTGGTGGCTGACCGCGATCAAGGTCCTGATGGTCTTCCTTTTCCTGATGCTGACGACCCTGTTCATGATCTGGGCCGAGCGGAGGGTCATCGGCCGGATGCAGCAGCGGCCGGGGCCCAACCGAGCGGGCAAGTTCGGGTTGCTCCAGTCCCTGATGGATGGCATCAAGCTGCCGCTGAAGGAAGACATCATCCCGCGCGGCGTCGACAAGTTGCTGTTCGTGATCGCCCCGGCGATCGCCGCCATTCCGGCGTTCATCAGCTTCGCGATCATCCCGTTCGGGACCACGGTGTCGATCTTCGGTCACCACACGCCATTGCAGCTGGCCAATCTCCCGGTAGCGGTGCTGCTCGTGCTCGCGATGAGCTCGATGGGCGTCTACGGGATCGTGCTGGCCGGCTGGTCATCGGCCTCGCCGTACGCGCTGCTCGGCGGATTGCGGTCATCGGCACAGGTGATCAGCTACGAGATCGCCATGGGCCTTTCCTTCGTCCCGGTGTTCTTGTACGCCGGATCGTTGTCGACCGCGCAGATCGTCCACGCGCAGGCGAACGGCGGGACGTTTCACCTGTTCGGCGCGGTCCTGCACTACCCGTCGTGGTTCGCGATCTTGCTGCTGCCGTCATTCGTGATCTACCTGATCACCATGGTCGGCGAGACCAACCGGCTGCCGTTCGACCTGCCGGAGGGCGAGGGCGAGCTGGTGGCGGGTTATCACACCGAGTACTCCTCACTGAAGTTCGCGCTGTTCTACCTGGCCGAGTACGTGAGCATGATCACCGTGTCGGCCCTGGCCACGACGCTGTTCCTCGGCGGCTGGCACGCGGTCTGGCCGATCTCGGCCTGGTCGGGCGCGAACTCCGGCTGGTGGCCCGTGTTGTGGTTCCTGGTCAAGGTCGGGATCCTGCTGTTCGTCTTCATCTGGCTGCGCGGATCGCTGCCCAGGATCAGGTACGACCAGCTCATGGCGTTCGGCTGGAAGGTGCTGATCCCTGCTGCGCTGGCCTGGACGCTGCTCATCGCCGCGCTGCGGGTGTACCGCCAGCACGGCGGCGGCGCTGTGGTCTACATAGTCGGCGGCGGGGTCATCGCGGCCGTGCTGATCTGGCTGTTCTCAGTCGATGTCGCGGCCGAGAAGCGGGCGACGCAACAGGCGGACCGAGAGGCCGAACTCGAGGAGGAGCTCGGCGAGACCTTCCCGGTCCCGCCGATGGACCTGCCGCACTACCACGGCATCCTGGTGGCGCAGTCCCAGCCTGGGGAGCTCGCCGCCACGGACCAAGAACTGACCCCGGCGAGCATTACGGAGGTCACCGGTGCTTGACTTCCTTAACCCGGTCAAAGGCTTTGCGGTCACCTTCAGGCAGATGTTCCGCAAGGTCGACACGGTGCAGTACCCGGAGCAGAAGCTGCCCACGGCGCCGCGATTCCACGGTCGGCACCAGCTCAATCGCTGGCCGGATGGCCTGGAGAAGTGCATTGGCTGCGAGCTGTGCGCGTGGGCTTGCCCGGCCGATGCGATCTACGTCGAAGGCGGGAGCAACACCGAGGCTGAGCGTTACTCGCCCGGCGAGCGGTACGGTGCCGTCTACCAGATCAACTATCTCCGTTGCATTCTGTGCGGCCTGTGCGTTGAGGCGTGCCCGACCAGGGCGCTGACCATGACCAACGACTACGAGCTGGCCGATGACAGCCGAGAGAGCCTGATCTGGACCAAGGAGCAGCTGCTCGCGCCGCTGCAAGAGGGCATGGAGGCGCCACCGCATCCGATGCGGCTCGGCGACGAGGAAGAGGACTACTACCGGCTCGGTCCCACCTTCGCCGCCGCCGAGTCGACCGATGTTCTCGGTTCGATGGTGCGTGAGTCGGAATCAGGAGACGAACAGTGACTCATGCCCTGATCCTCGCGTCGCCAGGCAGCAACTCGGCCGAGCTAGCGACGTTCTGGCTGCTCGCGGTCGTCGCGGTCGGCGCGGCGCTCGGCATGGTCCTGACCAAGCGCGCCGTTCACTGCGCGGTCATGCTCGCGGTCGTCATGCTGATCCTCGCCGCCATGTACGCGATGCAGGGGGCGCCGTTCCTGGCCTTCGTGCAGGTGATCGTGTACACCGGCGCGGTGCTGATGTTGTTCCTGTTCGTCATGATGATCGTCGGCATCAGTGCCGCCGACTCGCTCATCGAGACGATCAGAGGGCAGCGGTTCTGGGCCGTCCTGGCCGCCGTCGCCCTGATCGTGCTGCTCATCCTGGTGGTCGGGCACGCCGCCATCGGGCCGGCCGCGGCTTCTGGCCCGCAGAACAGCAGCTCTAATGTCAGCGGCCTGGCAACGCTGATCTTCACGACCTATGTCTTTCCTTTCGAGGTCACCAGCGCGCTGCTGATCACGGCGGCGCTCGGTGCGATGGTGCTCGCGCACCGCGAACGGACCGAGCCCAAGCCCACCCAGCGCACGTTGTCGAAGCAGCGGATAGCTAGCGGATCGCCGGCTCCGCTGCCTGGGCCAGGCACTTACGCCCGGCACAACGGCGTGGACATGCCGGCCTTGCTGCCGGACGGCAGCGCCTCCCGGCTCTCGGTGAGCGGCGTGCTGACCAATCGCGCGATCGCGCGGGGAGCCGGCGCGACCGCGATCGATGCCGAGGTGATCGAGCCCGGCGAGCCAGTCGACGCCGATGAGCCGGCCATCGACGAGCACCTGGAGGAACAGTGATCAGCCCGGGCGACTACATCATGCTCGCTTCGATCCTCTTCGTGATCGGTGGCGCGGGCGTGCTCGTCCGCAAGAACGCGCTCGTCATGTTCATGTGCGTGGAGCTGATGCTGAACGCGGTCAACCTGGCGTTCATCGCGTTCGCCCGGCTGCACGGCAACCTGGACGGCCAGGTCATCGCGTTCTTCGTGATGGTGGTCGCGGCCGCTGAAGTAGTGGTCGGCCTGGCGATCCTTACCTCGATTTTCCGTACCCGCAGGTCGGCGTCTGTCGATGAAGCCAACCTGCTGAAGAACTGACCTGGAGGGGTAGGGGTGACCGGCTCTCTTGCCGCGGTGCCCGCTGTCGGTGCGGCGCACGCAGCCTGGCTGCTGCTGGCGTTCCCGTCGTTCGGGGCGGCGGTTTTGCTGCTCGGCGGCAGGCGCACGAACGCGTGGGGTCACCTGCTCGGCGTCACGATGTCGCTTGCGTCGTTCGTCTACGGCGTCGTGCTGTTCGTCCAGATGCTCGGTCGGCCTGCCGGCCAGCGCGCGATGGACGATCACGTCTATACGTGGATACCCGGGATCGGGCGGTTCCACGTGCCGATCGGACTGCAGATTGACCAGCTCTCCATTTGCTTCGTGCTGCTGATCACCGGTGTTGGCTCGCTGATCCTGATCTACGCCGTCGGCTACATGGCCTCCGATCCCGAGCGGCGGCGGTTCTTCGGGTACCTGAACCTGTTCATCGCGGCGATGCTGCTGCTGGTGATCGCCGACAACTACGTGGCGCTCTACGCCGGCTGGGAAGGCGTGGGCCTGGCGTCCTACCTGCTGATCGGCTTCTGGTTCTACAACCCGGCCCCGCCGGTGGCGGCCAAGAAGGCGTTCATCGCGAACCGGGTCGGTGACGCCGGGCTGTCGCTGGCGATCATGCTGATGTTCGCCCAGTTCGGCTCGGTCAGCTTCGCCGGCGTGTTCAGCCAGGTGCACCACGCGAGCCCGGGGGTGGTGACGGCGCTCGGCCTGCTGCTGCTGCTCGGCGCCTGCGGCAAGTCGGCTCAGTTGCCTCTGCAGTCCTGGCTGCTGGACGCGATGGAGGGCCCGACGCCAGTCTCGGCGCTGATCCACGCCGCGACCATGGTCACCGCCGGCGTCTACCTGATCGTCCGGTCGGCCCCGATCTTCGACCTGTCCGCCAATGCCAGGCTGGTCGTCTCGATCGTCGGCGCTGCGACACTGCTGTTCGGCGCGATCATCGGTTGCGCCAAGGACGACATCAAGAAGGCGCTGGCCGGCTCGACGATGAGCCAGATCGGCTACATGATGCTGGCCGCGGGCCTTGGCCCGGTCGGCTACGCGCTCGCGATCGCCCACCTCCTCGCGCACGGCTTCTTCAAGGCCGGGCTGTTCCTCGGGGCCGGTGCGGTCAAGCACGAGATGAACGACGAAGTCGACATGCGCCGGTTCGGCGGCCTGGCCACGGTCATGAAGGTCACCTTCGTCACGTTCGGCTTCGGCTATCTGGCGATCATCGGCATCCCGCCGTTCTCTGGCTTTTTCACCAAGGACCCGATCATCGAGGCGGCCTACTCCAAGGGCGGCACCTCGGGCGCCATTCTCGGTACCGCGGCGCTGATCGGCGCGGCCATCACCGCGTTCTACATGACGCGGGTGATGTTCATGACGTTCGGCGGCAAGCGCCGTTGGGACGATGAGGCGCACCCGCACGAGGCCCCGCCGGTGATGACCTCGCCGATGGTGATCCTGGCGATCGGGTCGCTGCTCGGCGGCGGGTTCCTCATGCTGTCCAACCGGCTGATCGACTTCCTGTCGCCGGTGGTCGGCACCCCGCCGCTTTCGCACGGCTTCTTCGCCCCGATCAGCGACATCGCGCTGGTGCTAGTGATTTTGGGTGCCGGGCTAGCTTGGGCGATCTACGGACGGCGCGAGGTACCGGTCACCGCTCCTCACGGCAGCCCGATCACCGTCGCCGCCCGCAAGGACCTCTACGGTGACGCGCTCAACGAGTCGGTGCTGATGCGGCCGGGCTTGTGGCTGATGCGGCTATCGGTCTTCGCCGACAACCAGGGCATCGACGGGCTGGTGAGGTCAATCGCAGCCATGATGGGCGGCAGCTCAGGGCGACTGCGCAAGCTCCAGACCGGATTCGTCCGCTCGTATGCGCTTCTCATGCTCGTCGGTGCCGCGGCAGTGGTCGGCGCTCTGCTGCTGGTACGGCTCTAGTGGCCCGTTACAGGAGTCTGCATTCATGACCAACTTCCCCTGGCTCACCGTCGCGGGTGTCGTCCCGCTGGTCGGGTCTATCGCCGTCGGGCTGACCCCGGGCCAGTCGGCGCCTGGTGCCGACGCCGACCGCAAGGCGCGTGACCTGCTGGTCAAGCGCATCGCGCTGGTCGTCAGCCTGATCACGCTGGGCGTGACGATCGCCATGGCGGTGAACTTCAAGATCGGCGGGCCCCGGTTCCAGTTCAACCAGACCTATCAGTGGATCCCGCAGTTCGGCGTCCACTACGCGGTCGGCGTTGACGGCATCGCTCTCGTGCTGATCCTGATGACCACGATCTTGATGCCGGTGGTCATCCTCGCGTCCTGGAATGACGCCGACGGGTCGGCCAGCCCGGACGGCTCCGCGCCGCCGAGGCGAAGCGTCAAGACCTATTTCACGCTGCTGCTCGTGCTCGAGACGATGATGATCGGCGTCTTCGCGGCGACCGACGTATTCCTGTTCTACGTGTTCTTCGAGGCCATGCTGATCCCGATGTATTTCATGATCGGCAGCTTCGGCACCGGAAAGCGGCAGTACGCGGCGGTTAAGTTCCTGCTCTACAGCCTGCTCGGCGGGCTGCTGATGCTCGTAGCCGTCATCGCGCTCTACGTCTACTCGACCTCGGGCGGCAGGCCGGGCACCTTCTTGTTCCTGCCGCTGACGCACCTCGTGCTCAGCGCGACCGTGCAGAAGTGGCTGTTCCTCGGCTTCTTCATCGCGTTCGCTATCAAGGCACCGCTGTGGCCGTTCCATACCTGGCTGCCCGACGCTGCCACGTCGGCCCAGCCTGGGGCGGCGGTGCTGCTGGTCGGTGTGCTCGACAAGGTCGGCACGTTCGGGATGATCAGGTACTGCCTTGACCTGTTCCCCAGTGCGTCGCATTACTTCACGCCGCTCGTGATCGTGCTATCGGTGGTCGGGATCTTGTACGGCGCGATCGTGGCGATCGGCCAGCAAGACCTGAAACGGCTGATCGCCTATACGTCGGTCTCGCACTTCGGCCTGATCACGCTCGGCATCTTCGCGATGACCAGTCAGGGCCAGGTCGGCGCCACGTTCTACATGGTCAATCACGGGTTCGCGACCGGTGCGCTGTTCCTTATCGCCGGATTCATGATCGCCCGCCGCCGGTCCCAGCAGATCGCGGACTACGGCGGCGTCCAGAAGGTCGCCCCGGTCATGGCCGGCCTGTTCCTTATCTCCGGCCTCGCCGGGCTCGCGCTGCCTGGCCTTTCTACCTTCATCAGCGAGTTCCTCGTTCTCGTCGGGACGTTCACCAAGTACGAGGTCGCGGCGGTCTTCGCCACCGTCGGCATCATCCTGGCCGCGATCTACATCCTGTGGATGTACCAGCGCACGATGACCGGTCCGTTGCGCGAGGAAGTCAGGGACATGCCCGACCTGCGGCCGCGCGAACTCTGGGCGGTCGCACCCCTGGTCGCGCTGATCGTCGTGCTCGGCGTCTACCCGAAGCCGGTGATCGACCTGATCAACCCGGCCGTGCACGCCACGCTGAGCCAAGCCCATTCAACCAACCCGGTACCCCCGCACCCGGCCAAGGTGGCCGATGAGGTGAGCGGGTGGCGGACCGGCCAGCCGGGCCATTTCCTCATCGCAGCTAAGGACGGTAGTCAGCCGTGACCGCCTTTGTCGGCGTGACCCCACCGGGTCTTGCGATCCACACCATTGCGACGCCGCACATCGAATACAGCCTGCTGTCCCCGATGCTGCTCGTCTTCGGCGCGGCCGTGGTCGGGGTGCTCATCGAGGCGTTCGCAGTCAGAGCGCTTCGCCGCACCCTGCACCTGGCGATCACGCTCGGCAGCCTGGCCGGAGCATTCGTGCTGACGATCGTGGTGTCGCAGGACAAAACTCTGGCCGGCGTCGCCGGCCGGATAACGGCGCAGGGCGCGGTCGCGGTCGACCGGCCCACGCTGTTCATCCAGGGCACGATCCTGGTGCTGGCCTTCATCAGCGTGCTGCTGATCGCCGAGTCCTCGCACGATGTCAGCGCGTTCGCGGCCCAGGCGGCGGCCGTGCCAGGGAGCGCCGAGGAGCGCGAGGGTCTGCTGGCCGGGATCAGCCATACCGAGGTGTACCCGCTCACGCTGTTCGCGGTCGGCGGCATGCTGCTGTTCCCGGCATCCAACGACCTGCTGACCATGTTCGTCGCGCTTGAGGTGCTCTCGCTGCCGCTGTACCTGCTGTGCGCGCTGGCCAGGCGGCGCCGGCTGCTGTCGCAGGAAGCCGCGATGAAGTACTTCCTGCTCGGCGCGTTCTCCTCGGCGTTCTTCCTGTTCGGCGTCGCGATGCTGTACGGCTTCTCCGGATCGGTGCGGCTGTCCGTGATCGCGGACGCCGCCTCGTCCGCCACCAGCAGTTCGGTGCTGCTGTACGCCGGCATCGCGCTGCTCGGAGTCGGTTTGCTGTTCAAGATCGGCGCCGTGCCGTTCCAGGCCTGGAAGCCGGACGTCTATCAGGGTGCGCCTACCCCGGTGACGGCGCTGATGGCGTCCTGCACGCTGGTCGCCGCGTTCGGTGCGCTGCTGCGGGTCTTCTACGTGGCGTTCGGCAGCCTGACCTGGGACTGGCGTCCGATGATGTGGGGCATCGCGATCTTGACGATGCTCGGCGGCTCGATCGTCGCGATCGCCCAGACCGACGTGAAGCGACTGCTGGCCTACTCTTCGATCGCGCAGGCCGGCTACATCCTGACCGGCGTCATCGCCGCGAATGCCGCCGGACTATCCAGCAGCCTGTTCTACCTGGCCGCCTACGGCTTCGCCACGATCGGCGCGTTCGCCGTGGTCACGCTGATCCGCACCCCGGGCGGCGAGGCCGGACACATTGCGAGCTGGGCCGGGCTCGGCAAGCGCTCGCCGCTGGTGGCCGGGATCTTCGCGCTGTTCCTGATCGCGTTCGCAGGCATCCCGCTGACCAGCGGCTTCGTCGGGAAGTTCGCCGTGTTCCAGGCGGCGATCTCGGGCGGCGCGGTACCGCTGGTCATCGTCGGAGCGATCAGCAGCGCGATCCTGGCGTTCCCGTACGTCAAGGTGATCGTGCTGATGTTCTTCAGCGAGCCGGCCGTCGACGGCCCGGCGGTGGTGAAGCCGAGCGCGTTCACCGCCAGCGCGGTCGCGATCGGCGTGCTCGCGACGCTCGTACTCGGCATCGTGCCCGAGCCGCTGCTCAGGCTTGCTCACGACGCCGCTGCCCAGCTTTTTGTACGCTAGGGTCCATGGCGGCGGGCGTAGCGATGAGGGGAATGACGTGATCAACCTCGTTCCCGTGGCGCTGTCTGACGCGGTGCTCGCGTCCGATCTGGCCGAAGGTCTCGCTCAGGTCGAGAACGGCATGCGTGAGGCGGCCAGGGCCACTCACGATCTGCTCGACGAGGCCTCGGCCTATGGGATCGACGCGGGTGGCAAGCGGTTCCGGGCCACCCTGGTACTGCTCGCCGCCCAATTCGGCAATCCGCGTGATGAGCGGATCGTGCCAGCGGCGGTGGCGATCGAGCTGACGCACATGGCCACGCTTTACCACGACGACGTGATGGATGAGGCCGATCTGCGGCGGGGCGAGCCGAGCGCCAACTCGCGGTGGACCAACTCCGTCGCGATCTTGACCGGTGACTTCCTGTTCGCCCGCGCGTCGTCGATCCTGGCCGACCTCGGCACCGAAGCCGTCAGGATCCAGGCCGAGACCTTTAGCCACCTCGTGGTCGGTCAGATCGAGGAGACCGTTGGCCCGCGGCCCGGCCAGGACGCGGTCGAGCACTACATGGGAGTGATCAGGGGGAAGACCGAATCTCTGATCGCCACGGCCGGGCACTTCGGCGCGCTGTTCTCAAATGCTCCTCCGGCCGTGCTGGAAAGCATGCGTCCGGCCTGCGCGGCGCTCGGGATCGCGTTCCAGCTTTCCGATGACATCCTCGATGTGACCAGCGAGTCCCTGCAGTCAGGCAAGACCCCCGGCACCGACCTGCGCGAGGGTGTCAGGAGCATGCCAGTGCTGCATGCCCTGGCGACGGCCGGTCCTGGGGACACCCGGCTGGTCGAATTGCTCAGCAGCGACCTCAGCGACCCCGTCCTGCTCGATGAGGCGCTCGAACTGCTGCGCAAGCACCCAGGCATGGACCTGGCCCGCGCCGACGTACGGCGCTGGGCCAACAAGGCCAGAGAACATATCGCCGCCCTGCCCGATGTCCCAGCCAGGGCCGCGTTCGTAGAGCTCTGCGACTTCATGGTCGACCGAACCAGCTAGGTTCCCCGCCCCATCTAGCCGGGAACAAGCATCGCCTCCAAAGCGCTCTTTACTTATGCGAAACGCTTTGCGGGCGGTTGAATCGCCCGGGCGGGGAGGAGATAGCCGTGGGGCTGTTTGGAACCAATAAGACTCGGATGGTCGCACCGGAGCAGGCTCTGCGCGGACGTTCAGAGCAGCTGCGCGTTCCCGCGGCGCACGAAGTTCTGGGCACGTCCTTGCTGCCGCCGTACCCGGACGGCAGCGAGATCGCCGACTTCGCGCTCGGCTGCTTCTGGGGTGCCGAGCGGAAGTTCTGGCTGGTACCCGGCGTCATCACGACCGCGGTGGGCTACGAGGGCGGCTTCACGCCGAACCCCACCTACGAAGAGGTCTGCAGCGGCAACACCGGCCACACCGAGGCGGTCAGGGTCGTCTTCGACCCGAGGGCGGTGTCCTACCGCGATCTGCTCAAGGTGTTCTGGGAGTCGCACGACCCGACCCAAGGCATGGGTCAGGGCAACGACCGCGGTACCCAGTACCGGTCGGCGATCTTCTACCACTCACCCGAGCAGAAGGCCGACGCCGAAGACACAGCGAGCGCCTTTCAGGAGCGGCTGACCAGGGCCGGCTACCACCAGATCACGACCGAGATCGCCCAGGCACCGGAGTTCTACTTCGCCGAGCCGTACCACCAGCAGTACTTGTCGGACAACAAGAACCCGTACGGGTACTGCGGTCTGGGCGGCACCGGCGTGGCCTGCCCGGTCGGCGTCGCCGGAGCCGAGAGGCTGACGGACTAAGCATTTAACGACTGGCTCCGCCCGCTCACCCGCGGTAGGTTCTCGGCGTGTTCACCCGGCCGCAGGACCTAACCGAGGGACAGATTCGGGCGGAGCTGGCGGCGAGTTGGCAATTCGCTGCCGAGACGCTGAGCTACCTGCGGGCCGGCTTCGGCTGTCATCACTGGCGGGCGACCGACGCGGCCGGCCGCCAGCTGTTCCTGATCGTTCATGACCTGCCTCAGATGCTGCACAGCCGGCTGGATACGCCGCAGGCCGCCTTCGGCCGCCTGGAGACAGCGTTCTGCTGTGCGCTGTCGCTGCGCCGGGACGCGAACCTGGACTTCGTCATTTCCCCGATTCCCACGATCAATGGCCAGGTCGTCCGCCGGCTGTCGGACCGGTACTCGCTGGCCGCCTGCCCGTACCTGGAGAACTTCGAGCCGTGCTCCGCCGACGAGTTCCAGGTCACCGACCGGCCTGCGGTCGTGCGTCTTCTGACCGACCTGCACCGAGCTAGACCGGTGGTGGCGCCGGAGCCATGCGACTTCACGCTGCAGAACGTCGACGGACTGCAGGCGGCGATCGACAGCACCGGCGAGCCGTGGCGTACCGGGCCATACGGCGAGCGGGCCCGCGCGCTGCTCACCCGGCACGCGTCCGGAGTGATCGCGCTGATAACGGCCTACGGTGAGCTGACCGCCAGCGCCAAGTCCAGGCCAGGGCGATTCGTCGTCACGCACGGCGAGCCCGACGCCAGGAACGTGCTGAAGACCCCAGCCGGCTTCGTCATCGTCGACTGGGACTTCGTGCGGCTGGCGCCGCCCGAGCGGGACCTTTGGGGCCTGGCCGA
>DASYAT010000081.1:0-4537 GCA_036501205.1 Streptosporangiaceae bacterium
AGTTTCTTCGCGGCGATGTCGGCTGCCCGCGCGGTCGCGTCCTTGCCGCCAAGCTTCAGCCAGCGCTCGTAGTTGGCGGTCGAGGACAGCAGTGGCCGGTAGAAGCACTCCCTGAACCGCCCCATCGTGTGCTCGGCGCCCAGGAAGTGACCGCCATGGCCGACCTCGACGTGCGCGCCGAACGCCAGCGACTCCTCGTCGATCTCCAGAGGCGTGAACTCGACCCTGAGCATCCGCAGCAGTTCGATATCCACGATGAATTTCTCATAGCAAGACACCAGGCCGCCTTCGAGCCAGCCGGCCGCGTGCATCACGAAGTTGGCCCCGGCCAGGAACGTCGGCATCAACGTCATCAGCGACTCGTAGGCCGCCTGCGCGTCGCAGGTCTGGCTGGAGGTGAGACCGCCGCCGGTGCGGAACGGCAGGCCGTAATGCCTGGCCAGTTGCCCGGTGCAGAACAGGCCGATGGCCGACTCGGGCGTACCGAAGCTAGGCGAGCCCGACTGCATGTCGATATTAGACAAGAATGAGCCGAAAATTACCGGGCAGCCCGGTCTGATCAGCTGGGCCAGCGCGATTCCAGACAGTGCCTCAGCCAGCTGCTGGGTCAGCGCCGCCGGGATGGTGACCGGGGACATGGCACCCATCAGCAGGAACGGAGTCAGCACGACGGGCTGGTTGGCGGCGCAGTACTCGAACTGAGCGTCGAGCATCCGGTCGTCCCAGCGCAGCGGTGAGTTGCAGTTGATCAGCGAGATTGTCGCCGCAGTGGCCTCGATCGCCGCCCGGCCTTTTCCGCCGGCGCCGCCGAACAGGATCTCGGTCATCTTGATCGTGTCGGCCGCGTTCGGACCGGAGACGACATTGCCCATGTAGATCTTGTCGGTCAGCGTCTGCAGCGCGTAGATCATGTCCAGGTGCCGGGAATCGAGCGGCGCGTCGTTCGGCTCGCAGATCACCCCGCCGGCGGTGTCGAGTTCACCGAAGGACTGGGACAGCATGGCGAGCTTGCGGAAATCCTCCAGCGTGGCGTCCCTGCGCACCTCGCCGTCACGGATGAACGGTGATCCGTAGACCGCGCCGAACGCCATCTGATCGCCGCCGACGTGCACGTTATTGGCCGGGTTCCTGGCCTGCACGTCGAATTCGCGCGGGGCCTTGGCCACCTGCTCGAGGACGAAGTCCGGGTCGAGCTTGACCACGTCGTCCTCGACGGACTGACCCGCCGCCTTGAACAACTCGATCGCTTCCGGCTTGGCGAACTGGATGCCGATCTCGGAGACGATCCGCTTCCAGCCTCGCTCCAGCACCGCGATCGCGTCCTGGCTGAGGATCTCGTACCGGGGCATCTGATTGCGGAACATGGCGACCTCAACGCTCTTGACCGTTATGACGGGGGCTCCTAGCATCACATAGTAGAACTCAGTTCCGGAATATGGAACAGACAGGGTGGTGGGTGGGGGGCGTAGCGGGTGGCGGTCGTGAGCAGCCCGACAGGCACACAGGCCATTGACCGCGCGGCACTACTGCTGACCCAGGTCATTCAGGGGGCCGAGCCAGCCAGCTTTACTGAGCTGGCCGCTGCCAGTGGGCTGGCCAAGTCCACGACCTCACGGCTGCTGACCGCGCTTGAGCGGCACCAACTGGTCCGCCGCGATCCCGATGGGCGGTTCTGGCCAGGCGAGTTGTTCGTTCGGTACGCCTGGCAAGGCACGGCCGACGCCGACCTGGTCGCGGTCGCTCAGCCTTATCTCGATCAGCTCGGTGAGCTGACCGGCGAGACGATCAACCTGGGCATTGAGTCGGGAAACACAGTTCAGCAAGTCGCTCAGGTGGATAGCCGGTACATGATCGGCGGGACCAACTGGGTAGGACTGGCCGTCCCCTTGCATTGCTCGGCGTCCGGCAAGGTGCTGCTCGCCTTTGGCGCGGCGGCAGTTCCGGCCGAGCCGCTCGAGGCCAGGACCGAACGCACGATCGTCAGCCGGACCCAGCTCGAAGTCGAGCTCAGCTCGGTTCGCGAACGGGGCTTCGCGGTCACCGACGAAGAGCTGGAGCCTGGCCTGGTCGCTGTCGCCGCGCCGGTGTTCGCCGGCGGGCTGGCTGCGATCGCCGCTATCTCGGTTTCCGGACCAGCGTCCCGGCTTGGTGCGAGTCAGCTCCCGGCTGCGGCCGCCAATTGCGTCGAGGTTGCCCAGGCGCTGTCGAGCACGCTCGGCGGCCAGATAGAAGGTGCGCGATGACCAAAGAGGAACTGCTCCGCGAGCTCTACGACCTGACCCTGGTGGGCAACAAGCCGGCCGTGCTCGAACTGACCAACGCGGGCCTCGAGGCCGGGCTCGGCCCTGAGACCTTGCTGTACGAAGCGCTGATCCCATCGCTCGAAGAGGTCGGTGCCCGCTTTGAGCGCGGCGACTTCTTCGTGCCCGAGATGCTGATCGCGGGCAAGGCGATGGCCGGAGCGCTGGAGATCCTGCGTCCGCTGCTCGCCGAGACCGGTGCCGCGTCGATCGGCAAGGTGGTGATGGGCACGGTCAAGGGCGATGTGCACGACATCGGCAAGAACCTGGTGAACATCATGTTCGAGGGCGCCGGGTTCGAGGTCATCGACCTTGGCGTCCAGGTCGCACCGGAGAAATTCGTGGCCGCGGTCGTCGAGCATCAGCCCGACATCCTCGGCTTCTCGGCGTTCCTGACCACGACGATGCCGATGTTCAAGGCCAACATCAACGCGCTCAACAAGGCCGGGCTGAGGGACAAGGTGCTGGTGATGGTCGGGGGCGCGCCAGTCACCCAGGAATACGCCGACGTCGTCGGCGCCGACGGCTACGCCTCTGACGCGTCCGCCGCCGTTGTCAAGGCCAAGCAGCTGATCGCGGGCCGTATCCGGTCGGATGCGGGGGGTTCCGGGGGGTCCCGCCCGCTACACCCCCCGCCCACCACCCGGGCCAGCACCGTCACCGCCTGAGCGGACGGGCGTCGTCGATGGATACCGTGCTGCGGTCAGCAACCAAGGAAGTCGTGATTGGCGCCGGGCAGCCATTCTGCGTGATCGGCGAGCGGATCAATCCGACCGGCCGGCGGATCTTCCAGGACCAGCTGCGGGCCGGTGACCTGTCCAGGATCGAGATCGACGTCGCGCAGCAGGTCGCCGGTGGCGCGATGGTGCTGGACGTGAACATGGGCGTGCCGCTGGCCGACGAGGCCGAGCTGATGGACAAGGCGGTGCGGCTGATTCAGTCGATCACCGATCTGCCGCTCTGCCTGGATTCCTCGATCGTCGAGGTGCTCGAAGTCGGCCTGGCCGCCTACGACGGAAAGGCGCTGGTCAACTCGGTGACGGCCGAAGATGACCGGCTTGAGGCGATCCTGCCGCTGGTGGCGCGGCACGGCGCGGCCGTGATCGGGCTGCCGAACGACGAGCAGGAGATCCCCGAGGAGCCGGAGCGGCGGCTGGAGCTAGCGACGAAGATCATCGAGGTCGCGACCGGACGGTATGGCATTCCGATCGAGGACGTGCTGATCGATCCGCTCGCGATGCCCATCGGTGCGGATACCTCGGTGGTGGCGCGCACGCTCGAAACGCTTGAGCTGCTGCGCGAGCGGTACGGGGTGAATACGTCGCTCGGCGCCTCCAACGTCTCGTTCGGCATGCCGGACCGGATGTCGATTGGGGCGGCGTTCCTTCCGATGGCGAGCGCAGCCGGGCTGACCAGCGCAATCATGGACGCACGCTCCCCTGAACTGGTTAAGGCCGCGCGGGCCTGCGACCTGTTGCTCAACCGGGATGAATGGGGAGCGACCTGGATCGCGGCGCACCGGGCGGCGATCGCGGCGGGTACATGACGACCGAGACTCCCGTCAGCGCCCGGGTTGACCTGGTCTTCGAACCGAACGGGACCAAGGTCAGAGTCCCAGCCGGGGTCAATGTCTTCGACGCGGCGAGCTGGAATGGCATCGCGATCGACTCGACCTGCGGCGGGCACGGTACCTGCAAGAAATGCAAGGTCAGGATTGCGGACGGGTCGGTGCCGGTATCAAGCGTGGACGTGCGGGCGTTCACGGCCGATGAGTTGCGGGCCGGATGGCGGCTGGCCTGCCGGGCCGATGCCACCAGCGATCTGCGGGTCGAGGTACCGCCGCTGTCAACGCGGCCCAAGGCGTCGACGGTCGGCGTCGGGCGACAGGTGATCTTGCGTCCGGCCGTACAGAAGCGCTACCTGGAGCTGACCGAGCCGACGCTGGCTGACCAGCGCAGTGACGTCGAGCGGGTACTCGACGGGCTCGACGATCTCGAACTGCGGGTCGATCTGGCCGTGTTGCGCGCGGTCGGGCGCGTGCTGCGCAGCGCCGACTATCAGGTGACGGCCGTGGTCGTCGATGACGTGCTGGTGGACGTGCAGCCCGGCGACACGACCGGGCGGCAGTACGGGATCGCGTTCGACCTCGGCACCACGACAGTCGTCGCGACGCTGCTCGATTTGTCGACCGGGACGCCGATGGCGGTCAGCTCGATGCTGTCCAAGCAGCAGCCGCT
>DASYAT010000082.1:0-17478 GCA_036501205.1 Streptosporangiaceae bacterium
GCCCAGGACAGGCCGGGCTTGATCCGGACGCTGGCGTCCTCGCTGACCTCGCCGTGGTAGGTAATGAACGGATTGCCCTGGTAACCGGGCAGCCTGGGCGCGGCGGTCAGCAGCCGGTGCCTGGCTTCCTCGACGAACGCCTCCATCGCGTCGATGTGGACGTGCTTGGTCATGGTGAGGAGCTTGCGTTCACCGATGGAGTGCAAGTCGATCTGGTACATGGCGGGCTCCTGTCCTGATAGCTGGCCGGTGAGGTAGCGCACGAGTTCGCGGCGCTCGGACGCGATGGCTTCCTGCCGCGTCCAGAAGGCGGTGACCGCCGCCGCCGCCGGCGCGGGCGGCAGGGCCAGCAGGGCCGAGATCTCAGACGCCGGCCTGCCGTGATCTTGCGGCCTGCCCAAAGGGGAGGGTCAAGCCGGGCCGGCCGGCGAGCGCTGCCCTCATCCCGGTGACATCCCGCTGCCCTCGTCAGTCTCGGGATCAGCGCCGTGATCTCCCGGATCTGCCCGGGCTGCCGGACTCGCTGCCGGCATCATCTCCGGTCGCGGCGTCCTGGCGCTTGTTCAGTGCTGCGGTAAGGACGATGGGGCCGTCGTCGGTGATGGCGATGGTGTGCTCGACGTGGGCGGCGCGGCTGCCGTCGGTGCTGCGGACGGTCCAGCCGTCGGCGTCGATCTTGCAGGCGTCCGTGCCGCCGGCCAGGAACCAGGGTTCGATGGCGATGACCAGTCCCGGAACGAGCCGGAGCCCGCGGCCGGGGCGGCCGGCGTTGGGGATGTGCGGGTCCTCGTGCATGGCATGGCCGATGCCGTGGCCGCCGAAGTCGGGCGGGATGCCGTAGCCGGCGGCCCGGCCGGTGGCGCCGATCGCGGCGGAGATGTCGCTGAGCCGGCCTCCGGGGACGGCGGCGGTGATGCCGGCCTGGAGCGCGCGGGTGGCGGTGGTGATCAGGCGGGTGTCCGCGGGGCGGTGGTGGCCGGCCTGGACGGAGATCGCGGCGTCGGCGGTCCAGCCGTCCAGGGTGGCGCCGCAGTCGATGCTGAGCAGGTCGCCGTCTTCAAGGCGGTAGCGGCCGGGGATCTCATGCAGGGCAGCATCGTTAACGGATGCGCAGATGACGGCGGGAAACGGCGGGCCGGCGAAGTCGGGCTGGTAGCCGAGGAACGGCGAGCTGGCGCGGGCCTCGGCCAGGACGTCTCTGGCCGCCGCGTCCAGGTCGGACAGGCGGGTCCCGGGCACGGCCCGGCTGCGAACGGCGGCCAGGATGCGGGCCACGACCTGGCCGGCTGCGTGCATGGCGTCGATTTCGCCGGGCGTCTTGTACTCGACCATCGCGACCCTCCCCGAGCTACCGGTATAACTATACCGGTATTATTATCACAGCATGGTCAGGCCGCCGTTGAGCCCGGAGGAGCGTGCCCGCGGGGAGCGGCTCGGCATGCTGCTGCGGCGGGCGCGCGGGTCGCGGAGCATGGCCGAGGTCGCCGCTGCCTCAGGCGTCCCGGCGGAAACGCTGCGCAAGATCGAGACCGGCCGGATCGCGACGCCTGCTTTCTTCACTGTGGCCGCGCTGGCCGGGGCGGTCGGCGTCTCCCTGGAGGAAGTCGTCGCTTACTGTGCGGGGGAGAAGACGGGCGAGTCGCTGAGCGCGTGAGCCGGGGCGCCGCGTCCGGTGCGGCTGCGGGCTGGGGCCCGGCCCTGTCGACCAGGTCGAATTCGCGGCCTAGTGGCGACAGCATTGTCGGCGGGCAATGCGTTTCTCTGAATTATTCGGGCAGCCTGGCGTTCACCGAACAGTTCATCACGATGGAGCCGGACCCGGCGGCCAGCATTCCCGGCAGGGCCGCCCGGGTCGCGCGAACTGCGGCCATCAGGTTCAGCGTCAGGCTCGCGGCCCAGTCATCGTCGGTGATCGACAGAACCCGCCTGGCCGTGGCCGGGCAGCGCCGACGTTGTTCACCAGGATGTCGACCTGCTTTCCAGCCAGCGCGACGAGCCGGGCCGGGCCTTCAGGGTCGGCTAGGTCGATCTCAGCGAAGACCACCTGATTGTTGCCGGTCAGCGTCTCGATCTCGGGCGACGAGGCCCTAGCGCCGGCGATGACCCGGGCGCCGCTGGCGGCGAGCTTGCGGACGACGGCCAGCCCTATGCCCTTGCTGGCCCCGGTGACAACGGCGGTTCGACCCGCCAGGTTGATGTCCATGCCATCCCTCCAGTAAGCCTGCGAGCTATCTCCGGCCACCCAGTCAACCTGACGGCCAGATCCAGCTGGTTAGCGTCTGGTCAAGCGGTCTGGCCTACCTGGGGCTTTGATCGCGACCAGGGGCATGAACAGGTCGTCCACGATCGCGAGAACCCGCTCCGGCGGGATCGGCTTGTAGGTCATCAGCATGTCATCGAAGCAACGGCCCGCGCGGTACCTGAAGCCGAGAGGCCCAAGCTCGACGTGCCCGGCCTCTTTCTCATCGCTCCTGGCACCTCGGTCGTCCTGGTGGGTCTTGCCAACGCGGGCACCGCCGCCGGGCTCGCCCATCCGGACGTGATCATTCCGCTCATCGTCGGCGCCGCGACCGTTCCGCTTCTCTGCCGTCGTCGTGCTGCTCTCCCGGTGGCTCCCTGGTGCTCAGAGGGCGCCCGAGGCCAGTCGCGGTGTTAGACCTGCAGCCGCTCGACCGGCTGGCCGGTGAGGTCCGCAATTAGCTCGAAGTCCTTGTCCAGATGCAGAACTGTCAGCCCTGCCAGTTCGGCGGCCGCCGCGATCATCAGATCAGGTATCGACGGAGCACGGTGTTGTCCGCGACCGGCCAGCTGGGCAAGAACGTCAACGGCTCGGTCCTCGATCGCGGGCGTCAGATATTCCACTGGCATGGCGGACACCGGGGGCTCACGCAGCCTGCTCCGCAGGTCTATAGCCGAGCGAGCCGAGTAACCGATCTCTAGCCGCGTTACGGTCGTGATCCTTATCAGCCCGCGTTCGATCCTGTTGATCCACTCTGCCGCGTCCGGACTCGCGGAGAGGCGGACGAGCGCGGACTTGTCAATCAGCCAGCTCGTCATTGCCATGCCTGGGACATCACATCCGGATCGGCCAGATCCGCGAAGTCGTCAGCGAACTTGGCGAGATCTTGCTGGGTCACTCTGACCTGCGGCGTAGCTGCGTCCTGGGCCAGCCGTCGCCGCACGTACTCGCTGCGCGAGAGACCCAACCGCACGGCCCGAGCATCGACGGCAGCCAGCACATCATCGGGCACATCTCGAATCAGCATGTCTGTCATCGCTACCTCCAGGTGATATCCCATGATAGCGCGTCGGTGACCTGGGCCCGGTGGTGACAATTGACTCGGGGGCAGACAAGCTAGTTGTCTGTCTTGGGCGACGAGCGCACAGCAGGAGACCCTGAAGGGACTTAAGGACGAATGCCGGACATCTTGACTGCCTATGCGGCAAGCCAGCCCGAGAAGCTGGCCGTGATCGACGACCGGCCAGACGGCGGCCTAGTCACGTGGACCTACGCCGAACTCGAAGAGCGGTCGAACCGGCTCGGCAACGCGCTGGCCGCGCTCGGCGCCGAACCCGGCCAGAAAGTGATCTGGTGCGGCCCCAACTCGCCCGAGATCGTCAAGATCATGCAGGCGACCAGGAAGGTCGGCACGGTCGCGGTGCCGCTGAACTACCGGCTTACCGCCCCGGAAGCCAGGTACATCATCGCCCACTCCGATTCGTCGATCGCCTACGTCGACGCCGAGTACGCGCACCTGTTCGCCCCGGAGGATGAGCAGTCCGGTTTCGCAGGCTCGCTGCGGCACGTCATCGTCTTCGCCGGTCCTGCGCCCGAGGGCATGCTCAGCGAGGAAGAGCTGCTGGCGGACGCTTCGGGGGAGCCGCCGGAGGAGGTCCAGCAGGGCCTGGGTGGCGCCACGATGATCTACACCTCCGGCACCACCGGCAAGCCGAAGGGCGCCGTCCGGCGGTTCCGCGACGAGACGTCGATCATCGCGCTGATCACGCACATCGGCTACCAGACCGACGATATCTACATCACCTCGGGTCCGCTGTACCACAGCGGACCTGGCTCGTTCATGGCGATCGGGCTCGCGCTCGGCCAGACAGTGGTGATCCAGCACAAGTTCGACGCCGAGGACTGGCTGCGCCTGGTCGAGAAGTACAAGGTGACGTCGACCTTCTCCGCGCCCGCCCTGGTCAGGATGATCACCGCGCTGCCGGCCGAGGTGAAGGCGAAGTACGACCGGTCCAGCATGAAGCGAATGATCGCCAACGCCGCCCCGTGGAGCTTCGCGCTCAAGCAGGCCTACCTGGCCGACTTCCCTGCTGACTCGCTGTGGGAGGTCTACGGCTCCACCGAGCTGGGAATCAACTGCCTGCTCGAACCCAAGGACCAGCTTCGCAAGCCCGGCTCGTGCGGCAAGCCAGCGCCGATGACCGAGATCATGCTCGTGGATGCCGACGGCAACGAAGTGACCGGCATCGGACCTGACCATCCTGGGGAATTGTTCGTCAGGTCCGCGCAAATTTTCAACGAATATTATAAGCAGCCGGACAGCTACGAGAAGGCCAGGCGCGGCGAGTACCACACGGTCGGCGATATCGCCTACCGCGATGATGAGGGCTTCTATTACATCTGCGACCGCAAGAACGACATGATCATCTCTGGCGGCATGAACATTTACCCGGCCGAGATCGAAGCCGCGCTCGAACAGCATCCGAAGATCTACGACGTCGCCGTTTTCGGCATCCCGTCGGAGGAATGGGGCGAGCTGGTGCACGCCACGATCGTGGTCGCGCCCGACGCCGAGCTAACCGAGGACGAGGTCATGACCTTCTCGCGGGAGCACCTGGCCGGCTACAAGACACCGCGCTCCGTTGCGTTCACCGACGAACTGCCGCGTACCGGCTCCGGCAAGATCCTGAAGCGGGAGCTGCGCGCGCCGTACTGGCAGGGGCACGCCGCCAACGTCTAGAAAGGCCTGGTCAGATATGGAGCAGCTAGTGCTCTAGGTGCTAGCCGGTGATTCGATTGCTCTGCGTGCCTCTTACGGTCCTGCCATGCCGGCAATACCAGTTGACCCACATTGGCCCAAGCACGTGTACCTGCAGATCGCCGATGACGTACAGCATCGGATCGAGATACGTGAGATCACGTTAAAGCTGCCGGGCGAGCGAGGTATGGCAGACGAGTACGAGGCGTCCATCGGGTCGGTGCGCCGTGCCCTGGAAGAGCTTCGGGAGCGTCGCTTGGTCGAGACCATCGAAGCCCGAGGCAGTTTCGTGGCAAGTGCACTAGCTGCCCTTCGGGGCAAGGTAGCTCCTAGCTAGCCCACGATGATCTCGCCGGTATTCCACGGGAAGCCGGCGCAGTCATTGTAAAAATAGGTGCCCGGCTTCGTCAGCTTGACCGAACCGGACTGCCCGGGTGCCAGCGGCCCTATTTTAAATTCCATTGGGTCGAAAAATGCCTCGGCGCAGTGCTTGCGGGAATTACCGGCCGGGTTGGTGAAAGTCACGGTCGCGCCGGCGGGCACGGTCATGATCTCCGGCGACATCGCCGTCTGGCTGGACAGGTTCTCGGTCGAGCCCGGCTTGCTGGTTGCGGAGTTCCAGACTCGGCCCAGGACCACGGTGTCCGAGACCGCCGATCCAGCGACCGACACGCCGCTGACCGGCTGGCGGTTCGACAGGGCGGGTGGCGGGCTGGCCGGCGTGAGCTTGCCGCCGAGCTTGAACGCCCACAGTGAGTCGCCGAACTGGGAGTTGAACGCGCCGTTGCCGCCGGCGAAGACGACGACGTACTGGGTGCCGCCGATCGAGTAGGTGACCGGCGTGGTCTCGATGCCCGCGCCGGTCTGCCAGGTCCACAGCGGCTTGCCGGTCGATGCGCTGCTGGCGGTGAACTTGCCGTCCGGCGAGCCCTCGAACAGCAGCCCGGTCGCCGTGCTCAGCACCCCGTCACCGTTGGACAGGCCGAACGGCGTCGGCACCTTCCAGGCGATCTTGTTCGTTGCCGGGTTCACCGCGTCGAGCACGCCCCCGCGGAACTCGCCCTCCGGCTTGTAGAACGTCGGCTGGTTGAACGGAAGCCCGTCGCTGTAAGCGAAGTTGAGCTCGGCGGCCGGGACGTACAGCAGCCCGGACTTGGGATCGAATGACATCGCGGCCCAGTTGGCGCCGCCAGCGCCGCCTGGGGTGACGATCACCGGCGTGTGCAGGTACGGGGTGAACTCGCAGCCGCTGGTGTAGTCGGGGACCGGCTGGGTCACGCCGGTTTTCTGCGGACAGGTCGGCACCAGCGACTGGCCGGCCGGGACCGGCTGGGTCTTCGCCGTGGCCTGTGAGGCGAGTTGCGGCACCTTCTCGTTGTGAATGGGGATGGCCGGCTTGCCGGTCTTGGCGTCCAGGTAGTAAAGCCAGGCGGACTTGCTGCCGTAGATCACGACGGTCTTGACGCCGGTCTTGTACTTCACGCTGGCGATGACCGGCGTCATCGTGTTGTCGTAGTCCCACAGGTCGTGGTGGATCGACTGGAACGTCCAGGCGATCTTGCCGGTAGACGCGTGCAGTGCCACCAGGGAGTTGGTGTACAGATCGGCACCGGCCCGCTGTGCGCCCATCACCCTCGGCTCCGGGTTGGCCACCGCGACATAGAGCAATCCGAGCTTGGCGTCGAAACCGGGCGCCATCCAGATGTCGCCACCGCCGAGCTGCCAGGAGTTGCCCTTCCAGGTGCTGTGCCCAGGCTGGCCGGGGCCGGCCGTGCCGGCGAAGGTCCAGGTGACCTTGCCGGTGCTGGCGTTCAGCGCGTACAGGTGACCGCGCATGCCAGAATCGCCGCCGTTCTCGGTGCCGACGAGCACGAGCCCGTCAGCGAACATCGTCCACGGGGTGGCCGACCCGTTGGCCGAGGTGTCCTGGCCGGGCGTGCCGACCTGCGCCAGCCACTGCTGCTTGCCGGTCTGCTGGTTCAGCGCCACCACGTGCTCGCCGCCGAGCGCCGCGAACACCTGGCCGCCGGACACGGCAACGCCGCGCTCGGTGCCGGGGAAGCCGGACTGGTACTCCCAGATGACCTGGCCGGTCGCGCCGTCGATCGAGAACACGTTGCCCTGGGAGGTCTGCACGTAGAGCTTGCCTCCGACGGCGACCGGGGTACTTTCCTGGGCCCGGCTGGTGGTGGCGCCTTCGAGCTGGTCCAGCCAGGTGCCGGCGAGCTGATGCACGTTGCCGGGCGTGATGCCGGTAAGCGTGGAGTAGGTCTGGATGCTGGCGGCGGCTGCCGGCGCAGCCTCGGCGGCTGCTGGTGCAGCCCCGGCCGGTCGGCCAGTCTGAGCGCTAGCCGGGCCGGGACCGGCCAGCAAGCCGAGCGTGATCGCAGCGGCCGCGAAGATTGCCGGAGCGCCTGCCTTGTTCATCACCATCGGACCTCCCATGGAAGCGACGCCCAGCGAGCGCGATCGGTTGACGCGATCTCGCTGCCGTGCTGCTGCGCTTTGGGGGGTCGGCCGCTAGGTTAGTCGCTGACCTGCGTGAATGTGGTCGGCTTGGCGAGTGTTAATTATTCGGCTGGCATCGATCCCTGCGGCCTGGGCCCGGTCACAGCCGTTCTGAAGCCAGTCGAGCTGACCCGGCGCGTGCGCATCGGTGTCGATCGAGAAGATGCAGCCCAGCTCGGCCGCCAGGGCGAGCAGGTCCTCGGGCGGGTCCTGCCGCTCAGGCCGGCAGTTGATCTCGACCGCGGTCCCGTGCTCCCGGCACGCTTCGAACACGGCCCGGGCGTCGAACTGCGACGGCGGCCGGCCGAACATATTGTGATCGCCCCGGCCTCCCCGCCCGACGATCATCCGGCCCGTGCAGTGCCCGAGCACGTCCACCAGCGGGTTCGATACCGCGGTGATCATCCGGGGCGTCATCTGCTCGGCGGGCATCCGCAGGTGTGAATGCACGCTGGCGACGACCACGTCGAGCCGGTCAAGCAGCTCATCGGTCTGGTCAAGGCGGCCGTCCTCGAGAATGTCGACCTCGATCCCGGTGAGGATACGGAACGGCGCCAGCTCAGCGTTCAGTTCACCGACGATGTCGAGCTGCTGCCTCAGGCGCTCAGGGGAGAGCCCGTTGGCGACAGTCAGCCGGGGGGAGTGGTCAGTGAGCGCGACCCATTCGTGTCCGAGATCCCTGGCCGCCTCCGCCATTTCCCTGATCGGGCTGCCGCCATCTGACCAGTCAGAATGGGTATGGCAGTCGCCGCGCAGCTCCGCCCGCAGCCCGGCACGCTCCGGCTCGGCTGGCGCCTGCTCGACTAGCTTCGTCAGGTACTCGGGCTCCCGCCCGGCCGCCGCCTCCGTGATCACGCCAGCGGTAGCCGGCCCGATCCCGGCGATCTCGGTCAGCGTGCCGGCCGCCGCTCGCCGGTCAAGCTCACCAGCCGGCAGTTCATCGACCACGGCCGCGGCCCGCCGGAACGCCCGCACCCGGTACGTCGGCGCCCCCGACCGCTCCAGCGCGAACGCGATCTTCCGCAACGCCCGACTAGCATCCATGCCGCTCACGCTAGCGCCCGCCAACGTCAGCCCGGTTCTAACCTCCCAGACCAAGGCATTTCTCAGCCAGCCGAGCTGGCTGGTGCGGTGGCCTGGCTGGCCAGATGCCGTGTCGTGCCGGCCGGTGGGCGTTTCGCCCGGTGTGCGATGCTCCCGCCAGCCCACTTCTCATCGGTTAGACGCGACTACTCACTAGTTGCGGCGACTTCTCTTTGATTACCCTGGTTACAAAAGCCGTATACAGGATTAATATTCAGTCTAACCGATGAGAAGTCACCGCAACCGATGAGAAGTCACCGCAACCGATGAGAAGACGCGTCCAACCGATGAGAAGTCGGCCGCAGGTCCGGAAAGAAATACGGCACGGGGCATCTGATGCTGCTGGCTGAGTCTGAGCGCGCCGGTGCGCGGGTCGGCGTTAGCCTCCGGCTCTGGCCAGCACCGGATCGATTACCTCCGTCGCCAGGTCGGCGAGCGAGCGGGATGGAGATAGCGGCGCGAGCACGACGTGGTTCACGCCGGCGTCGATGAACCCCTGCACCTGGTCGCGCGCGCCCGCAAAGTTGTCATCGCGCAGGATCAACTGGACCGAGCGGGCGATCTGATCGGGGTCGCGGCCGATGGCGGCGCAGTGCTGGTCGAGAATCGCGTTGTAGTGGCTGAATTCCTCGGGCGTCCCGGCCGGGCAGTTCCAGATGTCGGCGTGCTCGGCGACGATGCGCAGCGTCAGCTTCTCCCCCCGGCCGCCGATCGTGATCGGCGGATGCGGGCGGCTGACCGGCTTCGGCTCGCACACGGTGCCGCGAAGCTGGTAGTAGCTTCCGTCAAAATCAAACGGCTCAGGATCGGTCCACATCCGCCGGATCAGAGCCAACGCCTCGGCGAGTGCGCCGCCCGCCTCGGCGGCGGACACGATCGGCACGCCATAGCCGTCGTATTCCCGGCGCACGATCTCCAGCAGTGCCTCATCGAGCTGCGCGGTCAGGCCGGCCCCGGCGCCGATGCCGAACTCGAGCCGCCCGCCGGAGATCACATCGACGGTCGCGGCCATCTTGGCCAGCAAGGCGGGCCGGCGCAGCTGATTGTTCGTCACTATCACGCCTAGCCGCAGCCGCCGGGTCTGCGCGGCCAGCGCGGCCAGCAGCGTCCAGGCCTCAAGGGCCGGAGTGCTGGCCGGGCCGCGCAGCGGCACCATGTGATCCCAGAGCCACGCGTGCTCGATCACCTCGATCGAGTCCGCCTCGTGCCACAATCTGCTGATGGCGTCGTAGCCAATCCCGGCCTGACTCGTCTTGATGCCGAAACTCAGCCGTCCTCGTTCACCCACAGAAACTCCCTAGCGCCCTCGCCGCGGCTCCCCGGCACCTCGCCGCGGTTATTCGTTAGCCGACTAATGAACTCTTCCAAACCTACTCAACCAGATCGTTAGCCGGCAAGCGATTACTAGGATCGACGGTGTGAACGAGTTTCTTATGCTATTCACCCGCGCCTCCAAGCTGATGCGGATCGCGGCTGACGAGGCGATGAGCAGGCACGGCGTAAGAGTGGGGCAGAACCTGGTGCTCGAGGTCCTGTGGCAGCAAGACGGCCTTACCCCCGGCGAACTGGCCGCTCGCCTGCAGGTGGCAACCCCGACGATAGTGAAGTCGGCCAACCGGATGGCGGCCGCGGGCCTGATTTCCCGCCGCCGCGACAACGCCGATGCCCGCCTGGTCCGGCTCTACCTCACTGACCGGGCGCGCTCGGTCCAGTCCGAGATCGAACGCGAACGCGACACCCTGGCCCGACGAGCGACGGCGTCGCTGACCAGCGAAGAACTGACCGTCCTGATGAGCGCGCTAAGGAAGATCGTTGCCGAGTTCGCCGAAAGGAAGTCGTCAGACGAGGCCGCTGACGCCGCCGGCGAATAGGCCGCCGACCAGGGCCGCGAACAAGATCACCGCAACGATGAGAGTGGATCGCACAACCTGCCCCCGCCTGGTCAATCTGATGGGGGTGCTGCCCGCAGGCTGGCCGAGGCGGTCTCTGGCCGCCGCGCCACGGAACGGTATCGCATTCACGACCGTGGTGCTGGCGGACGATGCCCGACCATTCTCCATGCGATGCACCTGCCCAACTTACCGTAAATTCGTGACCTGGCTGGGCTACCCGGAGCCTAATCGCGGTAACGCCAGCGGTCAGCAAAGGGACAGTTCGATGCGACCTAGACCGCGCCATCTGCGGGCACCCGCTGATCACCCGGCCAGCCGGTTGACCGGCGGGATCGCGGCCGCGCTGGTGCGGATGCGGTAACGCTGCGAGAATGCCGACATGGGAGCAGCAGTAACCGGACCTGACTCGATCGGCTCGCAGCGATCGTTGCTATCGATCGGCTCGGCGGGCTCGATCTTGTCGATCGGTTCGGTCGGTTCGGTGTTGTCGATCGGCTCGGCGGGCTCGATCTTGTCGATCGGCTCGTTCGGCTCGATCCTGTCGGTGGGCTCCGCGGGCTCGGTCTTCTCGATTTTCTCCTCGGCTAGCATCGGTACGATCTTGTCGTCCCGGTCGCGGTGGGCGGTCCAGGCCCGGGGCTCAGACGGACCGGACGGTTCCGATGGCGGGCGGCGCTCTCCCGGCCGGAGGCGGTTCATGCCCAAGTCGGACCCCGGCGCCCGGCGCCTGTCGCTAGTCCGGTGACCGCCACGATCGCCGCGCAGGACGCGACCGCCGCCGAGGTCGCGCGGCGGATGACCGGCGACGGCTACGTGATCGTCACCGGCATGATGTCCGGCGAAGACGTCCAGGCGGCCAGGGACGATCTCGACCGGGTCCTGGAGTCCACGAAGACCGGGCGCAACTTCTTCGAAGGCTTCTCGACCCAGCGCGTCTACGCTCTGTTCGCCAAGACCAGGACGTTCGATCAGGCGGCCACCCACCCGCTGCTCCTCGGCGTGCTCGACGAGGTACTGGGCCAGTACCAGCTCAGCGCGCCGGTAGGAATCAGGATCGGCCCGGGGGAGAAGGCGCAGATTCTGCACTGCGACGACTCGATCTACCCGTTGCCCAAACCGCATCCCACGGTCGTGGTCAACACGATGTGGCCGCTTGATCCCTTTACCGAGGAAAACGGCGCGACCAGATTCGTCCCCGGCAGCCACCGCTGGTCACCCGACCGGCATCCGACCGAAGCCGACGAGGTGGCGATCGCGGCGATGGAGCCGGGATCGGCCATGTTTTACCTAGGCAGCCTCTGGCACGGCGGCGGCGCGAACCAAACCGAGCGGTGCAGGCTCGGCGTGATCCTGGAGTACGCGTCGTCGTGGCTCCGGCCGCAGGAGAACCATTGCCTGGCCGTGCCGCGCGCCATCGCCCGCGAACTGCCCGAGCGGTTGCAGGAACTGCTCGGCTACAACATCTATCCGCCTTTCGTCGGGTACGTGGACGGCAGTCACCCGCGCAAGGTGCTCGCCAAGGATGAGTAGCTAGTTCCCATCGCGGTTCTCACCTCGGTGAGCGTGCGGTCGGCGATGCCGGTCGCGGCCGCGTTCCCGGCGGCGAGCACCTGCGCCAGGTAACTCCGATCGGCCGCGAACTCCGCCCGCCGAGCCCGGATCGGCCGCAGGAACTCGTTCACCGACTCGGTCACCACGGCCTTCAGCTCGGCCGATCCGCCCGAGCCGATCTCGGCCGCGACCAGCTCGGGCGCCCGGCCCTGACACAGCGCGGCGAGCAGCACCAGGCTGGACACCTCGGGCCTGGACGCGGGCTCGTAGCTGACATAGCGCAGCGAGTCGGTCTTGGCTCGCTTCAGCCGCCGCGCGGTCTCATCGGCGGTGGCCGACAGCGGAATCGAGTTGGCCCGGCTCTTGGCCATCTTCTGCCCGTCGGTACCGAGCAGGTTGGGCGCGGCTGAGAGAAGGGCTTCTGGTATTGGGAAGAAAGATTTGCCGTGGTCATATCGTTCGTTGAAACGGCGGGCCACGCTCCTGGTGATCTCCAGGTGCGGCAGCTGGTCCTGGCCGACCGGCACGAGGTTGGCCTTGCAGAACAAGATGTCGGCGGCCTGGTGCACCGGATAGGTCAGCATCAGGCCACTGACCCCGGCCTGGCTGGACTGTCTGGCCTGCGGACTGGCGTCCGCAGATCGTGCCGTCGGTGGTTGCCTACTCAGGCGGATCTCTTCCTTAACGGTCGGGTTGCGCTGCAGCTCGGTCACCGACACCAGCGATAGGAACGGCAGCAGCAGCTGGTTCAGCGCCGGAACGGCGCTGTGCGCGAAGATCGTCGCCGTCGCCGGGTCGATGCCGATTGACAGGTAGTCGGCGACCAGCCCGAGCACGTGCTCGCCCAGCCGGTCGGCGACGTCCCGGTCGGTCAGGACCTGATAGTCGGCGATCAGGACGAACAGCCGCGCTCCGGCCTGCTGCAGCCAGACCCGGTTGTGCAGTGTGCCGAAGTAGTGGCCGAGGTGCAGCGGCCCGGTGGGCCGGTCTCCGGTCAGCACCGTGAACCGCGACGCGTCGGCCGCGATCAGCGCCTCGAGCTCATCGCTGCGCCGCAGGGTAGTCAAAACACTGGTGTTAGCCACTTCAGGCTCCTTTAGCTAGTCGGAAGGCGACTGGCTGGAGCAATCCCTGCGCATGTAAAAAGGGCCGTCCAGCCGGACGGCCCACCGCGCGCGCTTACGCTGACAGCCGTCCTAAGACGACCACCAGCCCAGGCACACGGAACGTGTCATTAACTCATCATACCTAGCGTGAGCGGGCCCGCCAGGAGGCTGCGGCGCCTGGCGGTCCACGATCGGGGTGGCGGCTGGTTCACCCAATGCCGAGCCAGGATCGCATCATCGGCCACGAACGCACCGGGATCACCTGATCCACGCCCGCAACCGCCAGTGCGAGCGCCGGGGTGTCGTTCACACGCAGATCCCGGGTAAACGACACCACCGATGTGCTCACAAACCGACGTCCCCCCGGAGCCGGAGATTAGAAAACCCGACCTATCAGGAGCCGGGCAACACGAAGTAGAGCCAGTGTATCCCCAACTTTCCCGCGGTCACCCCCAAATCTTCGGTCGACAATCGACCATAGATAGCATTGTAATGTGATTAATCTTGCCTTTATGGATAAGTCCGTGCGCCAGTCGCTCGTAAGGAACCTGCAAACGTGACCCTGACGCTCGCTGACGACGGCGAATACGTTTTGGTGCTGTCGGCCGCCGAGCGGATCTTTCTCGTCGCCTCGCTGACGATGTCACAAACTCATACCGGGGACGCCGAGTACGAGATCACTATCGGTCGGTCAAAAAGCGCCGCGGATCGTGATCGCGACGCCTGGCGACTGACCGAGGATGAGGTCGGCGGTTACCTGCTTCACCTCACTCAATCCGAGCTCGGATTCATCCTCGCCTCGCTTCGGCTATGCGTCACTCACGTCTCGGACGCCGAGTACGAGATAGTAATCGGCCGCCGCAGGCCAGATAGCGCGACCGAGCTGACCGACTTGGAAGATCAGGCCGAGCTCGCCTTCCTCGCGCGGATCACGCAGGAGGTGGATCGTAAGGGCGGCTGGCAGCTTGTCCTTGCCCGAATGGGCGATCTGTCGCTGCTCGCCGACGAGGTGCTCGTCGACCGCTTGGCCGCGGAGGCTTCCGAGCAGGGCAAGACGATCGAAGCAGGTGAGCGCCAGCGCAAGCTGGCGCAGCAGGCGAAGATAGACGCCATGCTCGCCGAGCTCGAACGCCGCGGCACGGACGTGCAGGCGGTCCTGGCACGCCTGCTCGGATCGGATGACGCCGGGGTTCGCCTGCTAGCAGCGTCGAAGCTGCTCCGCTCTAACCCAGCGGCCCGGCTGACCCTGGAATCCCTCGCCAACCCAGGAAAGCCGAGCCTGGCTCAAGCCGCCGCCCGGACTCTGCGCAGCCGCCGCCAACGCGAGCCCTAGATGTCAAGTGACGTGAGCTCGGAGTATCGCATGATCAGGTCGGCGCGGGAGTTTCTTGAGCTGAGGTCGAGTGCGGATCCCGACAGCTACCGGCGGGCGGCGAGCGAACCGGCCGCGCCGGAGATCTGGCAGGAGCTGATCGCAGAGCATCCGCCCAGCCGGTTCTGGGTCGCGCAGAACAAGACGGTTCCCCTGGCCGTGCTGCGGCAGTTGGCTGGTGATGAGGATCCGCGGGTCCGGACCATGGTCGCGATGAAGCGGAAGCTCGACGAGGCCACATTCAGTGCCCTGGCCGCCGATCCGGATGCAGGCGTTCGGATGATGGTGGCCAGGAATGCGAAGACGCCTCCGGCCGTGCTCCAGTCGATGCTGGCCGACTCCTGGCTGGCGATCCGGGAGCTAGCTCGTGAGCGTCTTGGTCCACAGGCTGGTGATCGGGAGTCCTAGCTCGGCCAGCATCCGGCGCAGCAACGGTAGCGAGAGACCGACGACGTTGCTCGGATCACCGTCGATTCCGGCGATGAACGGAGCGCCCAGGCATTCCAGGCTGAACGCGCCCGCCATTGCGGCCGGCTCATCGGTGGCCACGTAGGCGGCGATCTCGGCCTCCGTCACATCCGCGAAGCGGACCATCGTGCTGCCCACGGCATCGGCCCGGCGTCCGTTGCTCGGCCAGATCAGGCAGTGGCCGGTGAACAGGGTGCCCTCGCGCCCGGACATTCGCCGCCACAGCTCCGCCGCCTGAGCGGCCGAGGCGGGCTTGCCGTAGGCCACACCCTCGAAGTCGAGCATGGAGTCGCAGCCCAGCACGAGCGCGTCCGGACGCGCGGTCGCCACCGCCACGGCCTTGCGCTCGGCCAGCTCGGCGACGACCTTCTCGGTGGCCAGGCCCGGGTCGGTGGTCTCGTCCATCCCGCTGACCATGACCTCGGGATAGATCCCCGCGTTCTGCAGCAACCGCAGGCGGGCAGGCGACGAGGAAGCCAGGACAAATGGGATCTCATCGCCTCGTGCCACGCCAGCCAGCGTAACAACGCGCGCAAATCGATTCAGGTTCTATGGATTTCGACCCGACCGGCTGCTGCCCGGTCGCCTTTCACGCCACGTCGGGTCGGGTCATCAAAGGCGATCGCAGTTGGCGCAGGAGATCGGGTCCGGTGAGCGGCACGATGTTCCAGGTCGCCTTGGCGCCAGCGCCATCGACGACGAGGCGGACCCGGCTCGGGCTGGTGATGACGCAGAGGTCCGCGACGAACGTCCCGCCCTGCCAAGCCCCGGCCGCGACGACGGGCCGGCCGAGCGGCGCGCTCTCCCGCCACGTGCCGTAGCCCACGTCGAGGTCGAGCACGGCCTGCCCGGGGCCGAAACGCACCCGCCAGCCGCCGTCAGCGGGGTCGATCACCACCGGCGTCCCTTCCGGCAGCGCCGGCGTCCCGGCCGACCCGTCGATGACCGCCGTCGCTGATTTCCACGGCCCGGGCTCACCCGTCACCAAGGGAAGGGCCAGGCGTGGCAGCCGCTCGGCGAGTACCTGGTCACCGCCGGGACTTCCGGCGCGTTCTGTTCCCGGCAGCAGGCAGTCCCAGACCGCGTCGAGCGGCGCCTGCAGGTCGGTGGCGGCCGCCGTCATAGCCACGACGAGGTCGCTTTCCGGCATGACCAGGCAGTACTGGCCCATCGCACCGTCACCGCGAAAGCCGTGCCGGGACATCCAGAACTGGTAGCCGTACCCGCGGAGCCAGTCGGCCGTGCGCAAGCCGTCGTCGGTCGGCAGGGTCTCGATCTGGCGGCTGGTCGCCTGCTCGACCCAGTCCCGCTCGACTAGCTGCCGGCCGCCCCAGCGACCTTGGCGCAGGAGCAACTCGCCGAACGCGGCCACCGCCTCTGTCGTCAGGTGCAGGCCGTGGAACCCGAACGCGGCCCCGCTGGCGACCAGGTCCCAGTCCGCGCCGGTCACGCCCATGGGCCCGAACAGCCGGTCGTCCAGCAGGTCAGGCAGGCTCTGGCCGGTGACCCGCTCTACCATCCGGGCCAGCACGAAGGTCGTCGGGTTGTTGTACGCGTGCCGGGTCCCGGCCGGGTCAGGGGCGGAGACCCGCAAGAAGCCCGCGACCAGGTCGGCTGGCTCTAGCTGCCACGCCTCCGCCAGCGTGTCTGCCCGGTGCCCGGTCGTCATCGTCAGCAAATGCCGGACGCTGAGCTGCCTCGCGCGCGCTGACAGCTCAGAAGGGACGTCGAGCACGTCGGCAACTCGATCATCCAGCCGAAGCAGGCCGTCAGCCACCGCGAAGCCGACCGCGACCGAAGTGAAGGACTTGGTCAGCGAGTAAAGGAGATGCGGCCGGTCAGGCGAGTACGGCGCCCACCAGCCCTCCGCGATCACCCGGCCATGCCGCACCACCATGATCGAATGGCACTCCACCGACCGCTCCGCCAGCCGGTCAAGCAAAGCCAGCACGCTCTGGGCATCCATCCCCTCAGCGGACGGCACCGATCGCGGCAGCAACTGCCCCCGACTCACAATTCCTCAGCCACCCTCCGCCAATACGAGGCGAGAACCTCTACGAGGACGACACTCACCCATCGAGGATGCTCCCGTCGGGCCGCCGCGACAATGCCACAGCCGAGCAACCGGCCCTGGGCGGGACTGCTGATTCAGGTGGGGCGGAAGTCCGCTTCGCCAACACGTCAGCCGTTGGGGCGATCGGATGAATACGCACATTCACACTCGATTTCCCAGATGAATCCGCACATTCATCCGATTTGTAAATGATCATGAGTGAAAAATGCGAGGCAGATGATGTAAAAGAAGCCGATGGGGTGATTGGTGCGGGGGTTGACCGGGTTGGGCCGGCAGGGTGGGCGTGCAGGGTCGGGGGACCTGGGGCTGGCCGGGGATCGGGGGCTGGCGGGGTTGGGAGCGGGCCGGGGGTGTGCGGGGCCGGGGATCGGGGGCTGGCGGGGTTGGGAGCGGGCCGGGGGTGTGCGGGGCCGGGGATCGGGGGCTG
>DASYAT010000083.1:0-30890 GCA_036501205.1 Streptosporangiaceae bacterium
GCCGACGGTCGAGTGCCCGCGTCGACGAACGCGAGCACCGGCGCGGCGGCCGCTCTCGCGCCCGCGTTGCGGGTCGCCGCCACTCGGTGGCCAAGATCGTGGTGGTACACGTACCGAAGGTTGAGCCGGTCGGCGAACGAGCGGACGACATCGACCGTCCCGTCCGCCGAGCCGTCGTCGGTCACGACCACCTCGAACCGGTCGACGCTCAGCGTCTGGCGGACCAGGCCGCCGAGAGTCTCGCGCAGCCAGCCCGCGCGCTGGAACGTGGGGACGACAACCGTGATCTCGGCATTCATGCAAGACCGAAAGCTTCGCAGGTGTTGTGGATAGACATCCTGAATAGGATAACGCGGGCGGCAAATGCTGATATTGAATTGGATCTCACGACGTGATAATCATCTTTGGGCGTCGGCGTTCCCGCTGGGCCAATTTGACCGTTATGTGAATCAATCGTACTCGTGAATCGTCTCTGCTACGAGGACGGACTGATAGCGAGCTTGCGGCATGTCTACGGCGACCGCGACCAGCCACGGGCTTTCTGTCGGAATTTGACCGTGCCGCGATCAATGTTCGTAACTTGCGCTTCCTGCGTGCTTAGACATCTAGCCATATTCGGTTTATCGTGGGTACATCTGCCCCGCAATCAGTCACCTGACCGGTGGGCCGTTATGTGGCTGCGTCCTTAGGCGCCGCGTTCCCGAGAACTGCCGTTAGCCGGGCAGTTCTCGCGATCCGAGAGTGGGTTTACTAATTGCGTATCGAAATCGATCCCGCATATCGAGTCCCGATATTTTGAGCGGTGACTCGCTACCCGGCGAGCGCGGCGGCGATCGATGGCAGGCGCAGTCGCAGCTGATCCAGGTACCGCTGCGACTGTCCCGGCTCACCGTTAGCCATCAGCCTGGCCATCCCCGCGTCGCCGGCCGCCGCCGCGACCGGGATCCAGTCCAGAAAGAACTGCATCCGCTGCGGGACCGCGCCCAGAATGTCCGCGGCCAGAATGTCCGCGGCGCGGACGGATCCGTACGCCGACGCGATCAGCTCGAGACCAGCGGCGGCCCGGTCCGCGCCGTGGTCCTGCCAGAGCGGGACGCAGTGCCAGGCCAGATAGGCGAGCTCCATCAGCGGGCTCGAAGGCGCGGCCAGATCCCAGTCGAACACCCCCGCGACCGCGTCGCCGTCGAAGCAGAGGTTGTAGGTCCCGATGTCGTTGTGAGCGACCAGGACCGGGCTATCGATCGCGGGGAACCGCCATGGCCCCGGATGGGCGAACCCGATGACGGCTTCGTGGAACGACCTGGTCCAGCGCGCCACCGAGCGAAGCTGGGCCGAGGTGAGCAGCTCAGCGTGGATGTCTATCACCCGTCCCGGCAGGTAGCTGAGGACTTCCCGGCCGGCGTCGTCGAAGCCGAGCACGGCGGGAACCCCGGCCAGTCGCGGCCGGAGGTAATCCAGCAGGGCGTGCACCGCGGGCGTCCATGGCCCGGTTGGCCGCCTGACCGTGTCGCCGACCAGGAAGGCGCCGCCCGAATTACCAGCGAGCCATTCGCCGCTTTCGGCTCCGGACATGCTGCCCTCCTTGCCGGTTCACGGTCAGTTTACCTCAGGGAAATCCTCTTATCGACTGGAAGGAGATGTCAAATGGGAGTATTTCTGGTATATGACGTTCGCTCGAACAATGACGCGGGCGTGTCGCGGTATGGATTGTCGCTCCTCGGTCCTGCCGCGCGAGCATTGCGAAAAGCGGGCTGGCGGATCTCAGTTGTTTCCCGGCCCGAGCAAAAGGAACGGGCGGAGGAAGCGGTTAACGGGCTGGACGTACCGGTGACGTGCGCCCCCGACGAGGAAGAGGGCTTCGTTCGCCGGTCGCCTTGGCTTAGTCAGATGCTTATTTCGGAGCGCGTCGACCTCTACTTCACCTCCCATTACGTCGTCGATCGCGACTGTCCGGTGCCGTTCGTATTCACCGTTCATGACCTCACCCGGCTCCGGATGCCGCAATTCAGTTATACCGACGCGACGTTCACCGCCCGCTTCGGAGACCGTCAGTTCGCCCTGATCCGGCGCGAACTGGAGGAGCTGACAGCGTGGGATAAACCGCAGGGAGACGAGGAATTCTTTACTCGCTACTTCCGCGCCGTCACCCGATATCTGACGCACCGGGCGGCCGGTATCGTGACCGTCTCGCGATCCAGCGCCAGTGATATTGAATCAATGCTGGAGGTGTCGGCGGAGCGGTTGGCGATTGTGCCGGGCGGCGTCGATCGGCAGATATTTGCGCCCCATCCTGAGCTAGATTTCCGGCCGGTTCTAGCGCGGTATGGCCTGTCAGGGCCGTACCTGATGTTCGTCGGCCTCACGCATCCGAATAAGCGATTCCTGTGGCTGCTTGAGCAACTATTGGCCAGACGAGCTGAACTGCCATCGGGCGTGAAGCTGGTGGCCGTCGGCGGACATGCGGAAAATACGCCTGGGGTAGCCGAACTGCTTAACTCCTATCGCGCTGAAGACTTCGTCAGATTTACCGGTCGGGTCAGCGACGCCGACCTGGCGGCCCTCTACGGCGGGGCGTCCGCGCTCGTCATCGCCTCGGTGAGCGAGGGAAGCAATCTGCCGGCGCTGGAAGCGGTGGCCTGCGGTTGCCCGGTGGTCGCCACGGACATCCCGGCGCTGCGCGAGATCCTCGGCGACGCGGCCTCGTACTACGACCCGGCTTCCGGAACGGAGCTGGCCCGGCTCGCCGCCGCCGCTCTAGCCGGGCAGTTGCGCGGTGGCGCCGGCGCGTGCCGCCCGCCGAGCTGGACCGAATCTGGCCAGCAGCTTGCCCGCGTTCTGTCTAGGGCCGTCCGCGAGCAAGGCGGAGCGTCAGGATCTGGAACGGACGCAACGCTAGCCCTATCCGGCCGTCCTCATCCGGGGTAAGCGGGCTGTCGCCGACCGGCCGTTCGAGCAGGTCGACAATCTGCGCCTGCCTGAGCTGGAACCCTGGGTGCACGACTGCGCTGGCCCGGCCGCCCAGCGACTCATAGAGCCGCACGATAACGTCGCCCGACCGGTCATCGGCCAGCTTCACCGCCTCGACGATGGCACCGTCGACTCTCACCAGCGGGTCCGGACGCGTCCCGTGTGCGGCGGTCACCCGCAGCGGCAGGTTCAGCGCATAGCCCTCAGCAACTGCCGCACCGATGTCCGCACCTGGCAGCAGCGCGTAGTTGAACCGGTGCCGTCCCTGATCGGCCTGCGGATCGGGGCAGCGCGGCGCTCGCAGCAGGCTAAGACCGACGGTCGTGGTGGTGCCGCCGCCATCCCGCGTCGTCCGGCCGACATCGTGCCCGTAGGTGGCGTCGGTGAGGAGCGCGACGCCGTAGCCGGGTTCGCCCAGGTGGATCCAGCGGTGGGCGTACACCTCGAAACGCGCGGCCTCCCAGCTCGTGTTCGTGTGCGTGGGCCGGAAGATGTGCCCGAACTGGATCTCGGCCGCACTCCGATCGGCGTGCACATCGAGCGGAAAGACGGCCTTGAGCAGCTTCTCGCTCTCGTGCCAGTCCACTTCGGTGCGAACATCCACCCGGCGGCTGCCCGCCAGGATCCGCACGGTCTGCTCGATCCGTGACTGGCCGAAGGAGCGTTCCACCCGGATACTGCCGGCCAGCGGCCCGGTCTCGGTGACGGTCATCGAATCAACACCGCTGAGCTCGGCGTAGCGCCGCCGGTAGTGAGCGTCGATATCCCAGGCATCCCACGCGTTCGGCAGATCGGTATGCAGCCGCAGCACGTTTCCGCGGTGGCCCGGCGCCAGCGCTTCACGGCCGGCGCTCAGGTCGCGCACCGAAGACAGCTGTCCGGCTTCGTCGAGCTCCACCCGGACCAGGCCATTGTCGATGACCCGTCCGGAGACGGTGACCGGAGTGGCCGGGCTCGGCGTGAGCCTCCCCGCACCACCGGCCGGGGCGACCGCGAAGGCCGGCTCCCCGCCCGGCCCCGCGACCACCTCGGCCCGGTCGCACGGGCCAGCGTTGAACACCCAGCTCTCGGCGCCTTCCCGACCAGCTAGAACGCCGGTCGCCGCGCCGATGATGTCCTCCAGTTCGGCGGTGACGCGCGCGTAGGCGGCCTCAGCCTCGCGATGCACCCAGCCGATCGACGTGCCCGGCAAGATGTCGTGGAACTGGTGCAGCAGCACGGTCTTCCACAGCCGGTCGAGGTCATCATGCGGGTAGTCGAAGTCGGCCAGCACGCTGGCGGTCGCGGCCCAAAGCTCGGCCTCGCGCAGCAGGTGCTCGGCCCGCCGATTGCCGGCCTTGCCCCGGGCCTGGGAGGTGAACGTACCCCGGTGCAGCTCTAGGTAGAGCTCGCCCGACCAGACCGGAGCCTGCGGGTACTCGGCCTCAGCGGCCGCGAAGAACGCGTCCGGCGGCTCGATGACGACCTTCGGCGAGCCCTCCAGGTCGCGTAGCCGCCTGGCCTTCTCGAGCATTTCGCGAGTCGGCCCCCCGCCGCCGTCCCCGTACCCGAACGGCGCCAGCGAGCGCGTGCCGCGCCCCTTCTCCGCGTAGTTGCTCACGGCCTTCGCCAGTTTGGCGCCCTGAAAGGTGACGTTGTAGCTGTCGCCGGGCGGGAAGTGGGTAAACACCCGGCTGCCGTCGATGCCCTCCCACCAGAAGGTGTGGTGCGGCAGCCGGTTGACCTGGTTCCAGGACAGCTTCTGGCTCAGGAACCACCGCGCCCCGGCCAGCCGGGCTAGCTGCGGAAAGGCAGCGGTATAGCCGAAGGAGTCCGGTAGCCACACGCCGTTGGTCTCGATGCCGAACTCGTCGAGGAAGAATCGCTTGCCGAAGATGAGCTGGCGGGCTAGCGCCTCGCCTCCGGGCAAGTTGCCGTCCGGCTCCACCCACATGCTGCCCACCGGCACCCACTGCCCGGTCTTGACCGCTGCACCGATGCGCTGGTGGATCTGCGGATACTGCTCTTTGATCCAGGCGTAGTGCTGGGCCTGCGGCCCCGCGAACACGAACTCGGGGTAATCGGCGGCCAGCGCGAAGACGTTCGAGAAGGTCCTGGACGCCTTTCTGGCCGTCTCGCGCACCGGCCACAGCCACGCGCTGTCAATGTGCGCATGCCCCACCGCCGAGATCGTGTGCGCGCTGGCGTGGGCCGGCCTGGCCAGGACACCGGCTAGCTCCGCGCGGGCCGCCCCGGCCGTGCCGGCCACGTCCGCGATGTCCAGCGCGTCGAGCATCGACTCCAGCGCCCGCAAGATCTCGTGCCGCCGCGGCTCGGTGACCGGCAGCGCCAGCATCAGCTCACCGAGCACCTCGGCGTCGAGCATGAGATGCCAGACCGTCTCATCGAGCGCCGCCAGGTCCGCGCGAGCGAAGCGGTACAGCGGCTCGGCGGGCGCGGTCAGCGGGTCGCCCAGCGTCGTCGGCTGGAACCCGCCGGCCAGGATGTCCGGGTTAGCGGCCGCCTCGATTAACAGGCTGACCTGTTCACCGCCAGCGGCCGGGTCGGCCACCGGCACGTACTGATTGCGCGGCGCGACCCCCTTGACCGGCGTGCCGCCCTCGTCATAGACCAGCGCTTCCGCCTGGTCACCAGGACGGCCCCCGTCGAACCCCAGATCAAAGACGGCCTCCACCCGCCGCCCGGCCCAGTCGTCCGGCACCTCCCCAAGCGCTCGGAACCAGGTCGTCGACCACGGCGCCCCCCACCACTGACCCGGCTGAAACGGCACGTACCGGGCGGCAAGCGCATCGGCCACCGGCACCGGCTCTCCCGGCACGGGCCAGGCGGTTAGGACGAGCGGCGTCGACGCCGAGTAGAGGGCCGGCCTGATCCGCTCCGCCATCACCCGCTCCAGCCGCTCCTCAACAAGACGCCGGTCGTCATGCATGGTCGGTCCTCTCCTTTGATCTAGTGAGTCGTTGGTCTAGTGATCTAGCAAGTCGTTGCCTAGCCGGCCGGCCCTAGCCCGATCCACGAGCATGATCAACTTCGTTTCCGGATGAAACCGCATATTCATCAGGAAACCAAGGTGTGAATTCGCACATTCATCCGGCCCCCGCCCCCATAGCGCAACCACAACCTCCTCAATAAACTCCGTGCGCCACACAGAACCCGCCAGTCCCAGCGAAACAGCCGTGCCGCGCCATCGACCCACCGGTCGCATCTACGCCATCAAGCCGGACAACGCGCCCACGACTTAATAACATGCGCTAGTCGCCGCAACGGCAGGCGCCTGCCAGCGGATGGCACGTGCCTGCGCCGGGTTGGTTTCAGCTGAGCAAAGTTTCAGATGAGCAAAGGAGCGAAGTGGCATCTCAAGTGACGGCCCACGATGACAAGGAGCTATCGCTCGCCAACCTCCTCGCGCGGAGCGCGGTGCTGAAGCGAGGTCTCGTCGAGTTCGCCGTCGGTCCGCGATGCGAACGACACCTAGCGAATTTCAAGGCGGCGTCCTTCGGCCACTCCGACGAGCCGGCAAATGGTGAAGAGATCAACGTTATCGACCGATTCGCGCTGCAGCATCGTTTGCCGAACGGCGACACCGTGGTTGATCGCTTCCTGGCTAGCCGACCGGATCTGAGCGAGTCTGACCGCGAGACGCTTCGCGCGTGGCGCGATCCGGTGGAAGGAATCTTCGAGATCCGCCGCAAGGATCGAGATTCGCTCCTTCTGCTGAATCTGATCGATGACCTGGAGTACCGGATGTATTCCAACATTTCGCCCGCTGTGTTTGAGCCGCTTCCGGTCGGCGGATTTGTCTTCGCTCGTCTCGTGCCCATCCGTCCGGTGCTCGACGCCTGGCTGTCGTCGGGCACGATAAGCGCCTACGAGGAGTCCGCTGCGGCGCAGATCGCGGAGATCGCGCTTGACCTGGCGACAAGAGCGCCCGCGCTGGTCTACCGCAATCCCGAGCGCCTCAAGCAAGGCTGGGAGCGGATGCGCGCGGACAGGGCGTGGTTCATGGAGTTCTTCGGCAGCGACGAACTGGTGCTGCCGCCGACCGAGGCGCAGGAGCAACTCACCGCCTACTACCGTCATCGGCAAGAGCGCGTACTGGCCGGCCGGCCCGGTCGGCGTCCGACTCGGAGCCTGCCCGGAGTTGACGCGCCCGCCTTCAGATTCCCGGCCGACCTCGCCGCCGCTGACACCGTCGGCTTGATCTACGACGAGATCGACGGGCTCAATTTCTACAACGGGTACGGCCTGCTGCGTGAGCTGTTCGCCGACCCGACTCTTGCGGCTGACCAGCAATACGCGGACGTGCTGATGGGGTACCTGGAGTCAGAGACGATCGGTCCGCTGCCGTTCCGTCGCTTGGCCGCCGCCCATCCGAAAACGGCCGATATGGTATTCCGGGAGATACTGCGCAAGCCGAAATTCTCCTGGGCCGCGCACGGCGAGGCCTTGATGCGGCAGCGCAAATCCTGGTATTTCAAGCGTCCGCCCCGCCCCGGGTTCTCCCCGATCGGCGCTCGCCTCAGCGAACTCGCCGGCTGCTAACCCGGAGCACGCGCCCGACGCGACGGCACACTCTACAGAACTGGTCAGCCATGGAAGCTCAGTACGGCGAATGGACCCGCAAGGGCGCGACCTTGAGCGACAAGACGGCTCACGAGGAATACGGCCTGACGCAGCGAGAGATCTATGCGGCGATCGACGCGGGCAAACTCCAGTACCGACCCGGCGAGATGCACGGGAACCCGTGGCTGCGACTGCTCCGCCGCGAGGTAGAAGATCTCGTCCAGGCGCTGCACGGAGACCGGCACCTGCGGGAACGACAGGCACGAACCGAGTTGGCCCGGCTCAACCGCGAGCGCAGGCAACTCAAAACTCGGCTCGCCGCCGTCGAGGAAAGAAGGGCCGCGATCCTTTCCGAACTCGGCGAGCAATGAATCAGCCCCGAACGCTCTGAGGTCAGGCGGCGCCGGCGCAGGTGTTGACAGTCCTCGCTGTTAGGTTATTCTCAAGCTGAGAACAACGGGGGATGAGATGGACGAGCCAGTCGGCGAAGACGGGTTCGGTGCCCGCCACGATGCGATCACGCTGATCGAGGCGGCAGACGACCCAAGGATCCTGTTCGCAAGCGAGCCGTCAGGAACCGAACCACGCCGGATCTTCCGGCGCCTGGCCCGGCTGACCCATCCCGACGCCAACCCGGGCAGCCCGCGCGCGGCGGCGGCGTTCACCCGGCTAGCCGACCTATGGAAGCAATGGCAGGGCCGTCTAGGCCCGCTAGTCGCAGCGGGCGACATCGCGAACCTGTACGAACACGGGCCGGGGTTGCTCAAGCTCGCCCGCCACCCAGCCGACAACGACCTGTTGGACCGCGAGGCCAAAGCGCTAACCAGGCTGCGAGCAGCCGGCGACCGGCGCTTCCTGCCCTATATACCGACCCTGATGGAACGCCAGCGCCATCGGGACCCCGCCACCAGGGCCGAACGCAACGCCAACCTCATCGCCCGCCTAGACGGTTTCGTCGCCCTGGCCGAGGTAAAGACCGCCTATCCCACCGGACTCGACCCCCGTGACGTGGCCTGGATGTGGCGCAGGCTGCTGGTCGCGATCGGCTTCGCGCACCAGGCCGGAGTGATCCACGCCGCCGTGGTCCCGGACCACGTGCTCATTCACCCGGCCGAGCATGGCCTTGTCCTCATCGACTGGTGCTACGCGATCACCGAGCCCGACGAGCCAGTAGCGGCCGTCCCGGCCAGGTACGCCGACTGGTATCCGCCCGAGGTCCACCGCCGTCAGCCGCCGGGCCAGGACCTGGACATCTGGCTGGCCGCCCGCTGCATGACCGACCTGATGGGCGACCAGGCGCCGCGACCGCTAGCCGCCTTCGCCCGTGGCTGCATGCTGCCGGCCCCCGGCACCCGCCCACGCGACGCCTGGCGGCTGCTCAGCGAATTGGACGCGGTACTGGAACGCCTGTTCGGGCCGCGCAAGTTCCGGCCCTTCGTGATGCCCGCGTAAGGGTCAGTAAGAAAGGAAGCTCAAATGGGAAGCGGACGATGGTCAACAAACGTCTACGACGCCGCGGCGCGGTTCCGGGCCGCCTCGGGCGCAAGCGCCTTCGCCTACAGCGACGGCGGCGCCACCGAGGTGCATCCGTCGCTGGACCCGCGCGGCGCGACCAGGCGCAGCCTGGACTCCGATGAACACCCGGAATCAGTCGCGATCGCGGTGCTATTCGATGTCACCGGCTCGATGCTGAAGGTGCCCAGGACGCTGCAGACGAAGCTGCCGCAGCTACTTGGCCTGCTGCTGCGCCACGGTTACGTCCAGCATCCGCAGCTCTTGTTCGGCGCGATCGGCGACGCCACCTGCGACGACGCGCCGCTGCAGATCGGCCAGTTCGAGTCCGACAACCGGATGGATGACGACCTGAGCCGGATCTGGCTCGAAGGCGGCGGTGGCGGGCAGAAGACCGAGTCCTACGAACTGGCCTTGTATTTCATGACCAGGCACACCCACATCGACTGCTACGAAAAGCGCGGCAAGCGGGGCTACCTGTTCATCATCGGCGACGAAATGGCCTACCAGAAGGTGAATCCCGGCGAGGTACGCGGCGTCATCGGCGACGGACTAGAAGCCCCCATCCCGCTTACCCAGATCCTGGCTCAGGTGCGGCGCAAGTGGGACACCTATTACATCCTGCCAGAAGGCTCGAGCTATGCCCGCGACCCTGCGGTGCTGGCCTTCTGGAGCAACCTGCTCGGCCAGAACCTCATCGAGCTCAGTGACCTGGACGCGGTCTGCGAGACCATCGCCCTCACCGTCGGCCTCGGCGAGGCCGAGATCGACCTCACCGATGGCCTAGCCGACCTGGCGGACGTGGGCTCGAAAGCCGGCGGGGCCGTGTCAAGGGCGCTCGCCACGATCAGCAAGGCGCAAGGCACCCTCGTAGTCGCCGCGCCGCCCGCCGACCTCAGCGGCGGCCGCCCAGGCGGGAACCTCCGGCTGTGAACCACGTCATCGTGGTCGACCTCGGCTACGGTGACGCCGGAAAAGGCACCGTAGTGGACTGGCTCTGCTCCCGCCACGAGGGGAGGCCGGTCCACGCGGTGGTGCGCTTTAACGGCGGCGCCCAGGCCGCGCACAACGTGATCACCCGCGACGGCCGGCACCACACCTTCGCCCAGTTCGGCGCCGGCACCTTCACCCCAGGCGTGCGCACGCACCTGTCGCGGTTTGTCCTCCTGGACCCGCTCGCGCTGGCGGCCGAAGCAGCCCACCTGGCCAGTCTCGGCCTGCCGGAGGCACTCGACCTGCTGACCGTCGACCGGGACGCCCTGCTCACCACGCCCTACCATCAGGCCGCCAACCGCGCCCGCGAGACCGCTCGCGGCAACGGCAGGCACGGCTCCTGCGGCATGGGCATCGGCGAGACCGCCAGGTACGCCCTTGACCACCCAGGCGACGCCCCCCGCGCCGGCGACTGCGCCAGCCCCCGCACCCTGGCCCGCAAGCTCGCCAGCCTCCGCGACCGGCTAACCGACGAACTAGGCCAGCTCGCCGCCCCGCCGCTCGCCGACCTAGCTGACGCCCTCGCAGCCTTCGCGGCCAAGGTGCAGCTCGTCGACGGCAGCCACCTGAAGGACCTCCTGCGAGCCGGCCCGGTCGTCTTCGAGGGAGCCCAGGGCGTCCTGCTGGACGAATGGCGCGGCTTCCACCCCTACACCACCTGGTCCACCACCACGTTCGCCAACGCCGAGCAGCTCCTGGCCGAAGCCGGGCAGCAGGCCATCAGGCTCGGCGTCACGCGCTGCTACGCGACCCGGCACGGCCCAGGCCCGCTGGTGACCGAAGACCCCACCCTCGACCTGCCCGAGCCGCACAACGGCCGCGGCGCCTGGCAGGGCCCGTTCCGCACCGGCCATCTCGACACCGTCGCCCTGCGCTACGCGATCGAGGTAGCAGGCGGCGTCGACGCCCTGGCGCTCACTCACCTCGACACCGCGGCGAGCCACCCTGAGCTGCGCGCCTGCCGCGCCTACCAGGCCGGCGACGGTACGCTGGCCCGCCTGAGCCCGGGCCCGCACCGTGACCTGACCTACCAGCAGCAACTCACCGACCTGCTGCTCGCGGCCCGCCCGATCTACGAAAATCCCGGTGGCGACTGGGCTGACCTGATCGAACAGGAGGCTGGCGCACCCGTCCTAGTGCGCTCTTTCGGTCCGACGACCGCCGACAAGCTTCAGGGTGAAAGCATTGCGCCGGCTTTGACCACAGCTCCCAGAGCCTGATCGATCCCGGGGCTACTCTTGCGCCACCTCAGGAACAGACCTGGTAATAGGCTCCTGCCCATCCTTTAACGGCCCCGTGACAGAGCCTGGCACCAGCTGGCGTGTCTCCTAAAGGACCCGCGCACAAGACCGGAGATCGCATTGGCGAAGAGCAACCGTCGTCGCAAGCAGGACCGCGCCAAGCGCCAGGTCAGGGACAACCAGAAGCAGGCGGCAACCCAACGGCAAGAGGACTGGCAGCAAGGGCAGGCGGATCGGGCCGACCAGGTCAAGCGACTCTCTGACCCGGCCACGCCGGTGGCGGAACTAGTCGTCCTGCTCAACGAGCGTTATGACGGTGAACCCGTCTTCGGGTTCGAGGTTGACCGGCTGAAGAGCTTTGGCTGGTCGACCGAGCGGCTAGTCAGCGTAGCCGATGCGCTGCTTGCGGACGGCGCCAGCGACGAGCCATCCCTGACCGCCCTGACCTTCGCATCCGAGGTTGCCAGAGAAACAGGTGACACTGAGCGTGCCCGCGCACTGCTCGACCAGGCGTTTGAAGCCCCGGCGGCCAGCGACGGACTGACCCGGCTGAATCTGATAAGCCTCTTGCGCTTCGCCGGATGGCAGGCGGAAGCAATCACGCTAATCGAGGCGAGCCTGCGCGACGACCCGGACGCCCGTTACCTGGCGGAGCTATACGGAGTTGCGATCAGCGAACTCCACGAACGAGCCAACGGGCAGCAGCCGGCCAACGGCTGCTCGTGCGGCAGCGGCAACCCTTGGGAACAGTGCTGCGGTCCGCGCGAGCAGGCCGCGCTCAGCCGGTTCACCGACCGGTCCGGCCTGACCGCGCTAACAGATGCCCTCAGCGCCTTCCTCTCTGATTCGGACTACGGCCGCGCGATTGACGAGCAGCTAGTCCCCTATCTGGCGGCCGTCGAAAGCCTCGAGCTCACACCCGTCGAACTGGAGACATTCCGTTCGCTGATCGCCGAGCACGCCCTGATCGCGGCCGACGCCGAAGCCGGCACCCCGATTGAGGCTTTCGCCGCCGGCCCGTCGGTACCGGCCGAACTGGCTGCCCGGGCGCGAGACTGGCAATCGCACTTCCGCTATGGCCTGTGGAAGGTCGACCTCGATTCTGAGCCACCCGGCCTTTGGTGCACCGACATCTGCACCTCCGAACTCAGGTACGCCGACTTCCCGGCCAATTTCACCGACGGATGGCCACGGTGGTCGGTCTGGCTAGGCGGGCTCGTCCCAGTCGACGGAATCTGGCGCGCCACCGGTACCGGCCTGAGGCTCGCCCCGGCCGAGGCGGATGCCGCCTCCGAGTTCGTCGAGACGGCCGTCATCGACGTGGTCCACTCGCTCGCGGGCAAGAAGCGACCGCCCAGGCGGCCAGGCGAGCCCATGCCATTCGGCAAGGCCGAGCCGCACGGAGTCCTGGTCGAGCAGCAGGACCCGATCCCGCCCGCAGTGGGCTCGGTAACGGTCTCGGCTATCGGCCAGCTACTGTGGCGCATCTGCCAGGACGTCTACGCCTACCGCCGGGTGATGCCTCCGGTCGGCCGCGCGGATGTCGGCGAAGGCTGGGAGCAACTCTGGATCGATGCGCCGGTTACGAGGCTGAACGGACGTACCCCTCGGCAGACCGCGGCCAGCAGGGACTGGCCGCTACTGGAAGCGCTGCTGCGCCAGTTCGAATACGACGCCGACCTGCTCGCCGCCCAAGGCCAGCCCGGCATCGACACCGACTGGCTGCGCCAAGAGCTAGACATGACAATCAAGCCATCGGACGACTAGCGCTAGTCCCTGGTCTTGATGAGAGGGACGTCTCGGGAGAACGGCTGGAAGCCGACGCTGTAGTAGAGTCCGCGGGCGGCGGGACGGCCTGGTGCGCCCGCGCAGGCGACGGTCATGTGGCTGGCGCCGGCCTGTCGGGCCAGGTGCATGCCGTGCAGCAGCAACGCCTGGCCTAGGCCGCGCCTCCGGTAGTCCGGATTGGTTCCGACCGGCTCGAATTCCGCGGTCTTGTTGACCTCGTCGAGCCACATGATCGCCGAGGCGGCCATCGTCCCATCCGGTGCCTCGATCAGGACGTGCAGGTCGCCTCGGTACGCCGGGGTCTGGGCGACTCCCTCATAGCCCTCGAGTGTGTAGGTTGACGGGGCCCAGGCGTCGATGTGGGCCTGGGCCGCTGCCTGCGGACCGACCTCGTCCGCATTGCGGAACTGGTATCCGCCCGGGAGCGCGGGCTGCTCCAGGTCGTTGAGGTCTCGCGTATTGAGCTGGGTCCAGGAGCCGGTGTCGCCGAGCGCGTCCGGGTCGGTCTCATAGCCGTGTGCTGACCATCGCTTCAGGGCGAACTCGTCGGCGGCCTGCGCCACCACCCCGCGCTCGATGCCGGGCGTCACGCCGTGGTACCAGTCGATCATTTCGTCCAGCAGTTCGCGGTGGTCGGGATGGACCTGATGTTGCAGCAAAGCGCTAGTGACGTCGGTCACCGAGCCGTCGCTCCGCCGCGTCTGGTGCGGCAGCTGGGCCCAGCCCCACGCGACCAGGTCGGGACCGGAGAACCACAGCCGTCGCAGCCAGGTCTTGCCGTCGGAGGCGTGTCCTCGGCCCCAGTTCCAGGCCAGCTCCCCGTAGGACGCGTCGCTGTCCGTCAGGTCGGGCCGGCTGGCCCAGACCCGCTGCGCCAGGCCCTGCATGAGCTGCACGTCGGCAGCGGTCAGGAGATCAGCGTCGCCCATGGTGCGCCACTGTGCCAGGACACCGCGAAGCCGTCGACCTATTTTCCTGGCAATTGGCCGTTAAGTGATTGCGCGCTGGAGCAATGCGCGGTTGGTGAGCATCCAGGAGGCGCTGCGGGCGCGCCAGGTGACCGCCCAGGCGGACGGGTAGCCACTCTCGCTAACAGCGCTGGTGGTTTCCTCCGTAATGCCGGTGAGGACGGCCTGGTCGCGGGCGTCGTGCACGGCGAAGGCGATCATCTTGTCGGTGAATTCTTCGCGGTCGCGGCGGGCCAGGCCGTAGCCGTCGAGGATCAGCCGAAGCTGGCGAGCCCGGGCGGCCGCCGGGGGCAGGCCGTACCGTTCGGCGACGTCGTCATCGTGGAGCTGGGCGTTCAGCCAGGCGGCCTGGGCGAGGTCCCAGATGGCGTCGACCGGGCCGGCGTACTCGAAGTCGATCAGCGCGACCGGACGGCCGCCTTGGGCGATGACGTTCCACGGACCGGTGTCGCCGTGGCCGAACACTGGCCGCTGGCCGGGCAGCTCGCGGCCGAACCACGGTCGCCAGGTCGCGTCCTGAGCGGGAACGAAACTCGCCGTGGCCGCGTGCAGGTCCCTCAGTAGCCTGCCGACCTCGCTGACGTGTTCCTCGGACCAGGCGTACGGCTGAGGGCTCGATCCGTCGACGTAGCTGACCATCTCGCGGCCATCGGGGGAGAAGCCGGTGCCGATCACCTTCGGCGCGCTGTCAAAGCCGGCCCGCTCAAGGTGGCGCAGGAGGGCCAGGACCGTCTCGCTCCACGGGCCGGGCTCGCGATAGACGACCCCGGCGCGGAGGCGGGCCTTCGACGGCTGGCTGCCGCTGCCCGGCACGGAGAGAGCGCGCTCGGGGTCAATCACGTCCGCTCACCCGCTGATGGTGTCATCGACTTTCGCGGGGCGCACCTGGTTATACCGGCATCTCGGCCCAGCCCACTGTCGCGGCCGGGCGGTTGACTCACCTTTAGCTGCTGAGCTAAAGACCACCGCAAAGCTTTCTTCCCAAAGGAGCAGTTTTAAAATGATCGAGGCATGCGGCCTTACCAAAAGGTACGGCGAGTGTCGGCCCTGGGCAGCTCAGCCGAAGTAGTGGCCCTCTTCGAGATCCTCGATGAGCCCGGAATGTTCCGGCCGCCAGCCCAGCAGTTCCTGGGTGAGCGCACTCGACGTCGGGTTGTCGAGGCTGACGAGCGGTCCGAGGAAGCCGAAGTGCGCTGCCGCGTCATCGGGATCGATGCTGGCCGTCGGCACGCCTAGCTGACGACCGATTGTCTCCGCGATCTGGCGGAAGGCGATGCCCTCATCCCCGACCGCGTGCAGTCGCGAGCCCGCGGGCGCCTTCTCCAGCGCTAGCCGGTAAAGACGGGCGGCGTCGAGCGTGTGGCCGGCCGGCCAGCGGTTGTTTCCTTCGCCGACGTAACCGGCCCGGCCAGCCTTGCGGGCAATTCCGATCAGGACCGGAATGAAGCCGTGGTGATCAAGCTTGCTGTGCACCGTCGGCGGGAGCCGGACGACGGACGGCCGCGCCCCTTGACTGGCCAGGGCGATCACCATGTTTTCCGCGTCGATCCGCGGGCCGGACTCGAAGGCGTCCGTCTCAAGCCCCGTCCGGTCCACCCCGCCGCGCGCGAGCATCAGCGTGCCCGAGGTGCCGACAAACGGCTTGCCGGTGCCCTTGAGCGCATCACCCATCGCTTCGATTGCCAGCAGATCGGCGGTGACCGCGTCGTTGTAGTTGCCAGTCAGCATGGCCTCGTGCTTGAACGCCAGATGGATGACCCCGTCGGCGTCCCGAGCGGCCTCCCGAAGCCCGTCGAGATCGTCGAGATCGCCTCGCCGCACCTCGACGCCGAGCGCGGCCAGCGCGTCGGCGGACTTGTCAGAACGAGCCAGGCCGGTCACCTTGTGGCCAGCTTGCTGTAGTTCGGGGATGACCGCCGAGCCGATGTGCCCTGACGCCCCGGTGATGAACACGCGCATGAGTCGACCTCCGCGACTAGTGATGTCAGTCTCTGTCATCAGAGTAGCACGAGTGATGTCAGCATCTGACATCGACTACGATCCTAGTCATGGGTCGATGGGAGCCGGGCGCACGCGGGCGTCTTGAGACGGCCGCGCTCGAGCTGTTCAGCGAGAACGGCTTCGACCGAACCACTGTCGCCGACATCGCGGCTCGGGCGGGGGTCACCGAGCGCACGTTTTTCCGGTACTTCGCTGACAAGCGCGAGGTGCTCTTTGGCGCTGGTCAGGCCCTGCAGGAGTTCCTGGTCGGCCAAGTAGCCGAAGCCCCAGAAGGTACGTCGCCGCTCGATGCGGTCGCCGGTGCCCTTCAGGCCGCCGCGGCCGAGATCTTCGCTGAACGGCACGCTTTCGCCCGGCAGCGCCAGGCCGTCATCGACTCGAACACTGAACTCCGGGAACGAGAACTGCTCAAGCTCGCCGCCCTGACGGCCGCGCTGGCCGTCGCCCTGCGCGACCGGGGCGCTAGCGAACCAAGCGCCAGCCTCGCCGCCGAATCCGGGATCGCTGTTTTCAAGACCGCCTTCGTGCGATGGGTAACCGAGGACAACGCGACGGCGTTCGGCGCCATCATCGCCGAAACGCTGGCAGAGCTGAGGGCAGCCGTGGAGCTCGGTCGACGACCGACGGGCCTAAGCGGCGATTAGCCCCAGTGCGCGGCAACCCACTCGGTAATGATCTTCAGCACTTCAGGGCTAACCGGCTGGCGTACGGCCTTGCGGTAGCTCCGCGGACCGGCCGAGTCCGGGTCTGCTCTAGCCGCTTGCGCTGTGACCGGGCGAAGTCGACGTGCACGAGCTTCATGATCACCCTGGCCGATCTCGGCAGCTTGTCGGCCATCACCTCGATCTGCCGATTGAGGATTTGCTCACCGGATCCGACGTAGCCTGCGAGCAGCACGGCTCCGGCTACTCTGCTGTCCGCAGCCGCTATCTCGGCGGCGTGGTAGGTTCCCTCGCTGTGGCCGACGACAAGCAACGGCAGGCCAGGCGCCGTTCCAGCCAGCCAGTCGAATGCGGTCTGGGCGTCGGCGAGTCGCTCGGTCATCCCGGAGTTGAGATAGCTGCCGCCGCTCGCGCCGACCCCACGCTTGTCATAGCGCAGCGTCGCCACCCGGGCCTCGGTCAAGGCGCGGGCGACATCCCTGGTGACCGTGGTCTTAAGCATCCGGTTGTCGCTATCACGGTCCAGCTTGCCTGATCCGGTGATCAGCAAAGCCGCCGCCACGGCGTCGGGCACGTCGCGGTAAATCCCGGCGATCGCGGCACCGTCGCCATCGAAGCGCACATTCGAGTCGGCCATGGCCTGCCTCCCTGACAGCGGTCAGCGTTCATTGCTCACATTATTGTGAATAATATCAACTATGTGATCGGTCGGTAAGCTGCTGGCCATGGCCAGTGCTGACCTTCTGCTGCATCCGGTACGCCTGCGGATCGTTAAGGCGTTCCTCGGTGACCGGGCGCTCACGACCGCGCAACTCGCGGCCGAGCTTGACGATGTGCCCGCCGGGAGCATCTACCGGCACATCGGCCTGCTCACCAAGGCTGGCGTGCTCCAGGTGGTGGCTGAACGCCGCGTCAGGGGCGCCGTCGAACGCACCTACACCTTGCGGATCTACGCCGCGCAGATCCAGCCGGACGAGGCCAGGGCTATGACGCTGGACGAGCACGCCCAGGCTTTCATGGCTTATATCGCCGGGTTGCTTTCGGACTTCGATCGCTATCTCGCCTCGGACCCGCAAGACCCGGTCAAGGACGGTGCCAGCTACAGGTTGGCCGCGCTGTGGCTGACGGATGCCGAATTCGTCGGCCTGCTCCGCGACCTTAACGAAATCTTCCAGCCGCGGCTAGCCATTCCACCCGGCGAAGGCAGGCAACGGCGCCTGATGTACACGGTGCTGCTGCCCGATGTGCTGCCTTCAGAAGGCGGCCAACGTAACCCCGCGAATGACCACGAATGTTGAAGCTCCGCGCGCCGCTGGCCGCTAGCTGTCGGCGCGCGCTGGTAGCCTCTTGCGCTCGTGAGCCAGCATGCCTTGGAGTCCTTCACAGCGCCGGTGGTGGTGCCTGTCCAAGACCGGCGCGGGCAGGAGGACCGGCTGGATACGGGGCCAGATACCAGGCCCGACCCCAGCCAGAACCCGGCGCGAGCCGATCTCCTGCCCGCTCTTCGCGGCTGGCAGCGGCAAGCTTGGACGTCTTATTTCCGGCAACCCCGGCGTGACTTTCTGCTCGCGGCGACTCCGGGCGCGGGCAAAACAGTCTGGGCGCTCACGATCGCGGCCGAACTGCTCGCCCGGCGCGAGATCCTCGCCATTTCCGTGGTCACTCCCACCGAGCACCTGAAGTACCAGTGGGCCCAGGCCGCCGCCCGGATGGGCATGGCGCTCGACGCGTCCTATCGAAACTCACAGGGCCGGGCCAGCGCCGACTACCTCGGCGTCGTCGTGACTTACGCCCAGGTGGCTGCCCATCCGGCCCTGCACCGTCAGCGCACAGAAGGCCGGTCCACGCTGGTGATCTTCGATGAGATTCACCACGCCGGCGACTCACTGTCGTGGGGCGAGGCAACCAGGGAGGCGTTCGAGCCCGCCAAGAAGAGGCTGGCTATGACCGGGACGCCTTTTCGCAGCGATGCCAATCCCATTCCGTTCGTCACCTACCAGGTCGAACTGGACGGCAGCAGGCGCAGCTCGTCAGACTACTCCTACAGCTACGGCGCGGCGCTGAGCGATGCGGTCGTGCGGCCGGTCATCTTCCTGGCCTACTCGGGTCAGATGCGCTGGCAGACCCGCGCCGGTGAGGAACTAGCCGCGACGCTCGGCGAGCCGCTGACCGCTGACCTGACCGCGCAGGCACTGAGAACCGCGCTCGATCCGCGCGGTGAGTGGGTGGCCCGCGTCCTCGAAGCCGCCGACCGGCGCCTGTCCGAAGTCCGTAAGGGCATGCCCGACGCGGCCGGCCTCGTGATCGCCAGCGACCATGAGGGTGCCCGCGCCTACGCCGCATTGCTTCGGAAGATCACCGGCAAAGCGGCGGTGGTCGTGCTCTCCGATGATCCGGCCGCGAGCAAGAAGATCGGCGCATTCGGCAAATCCGAGGACCGCTGGCTAGTCGCCGTCCGAATGGTTTCCGAGGGCGTCGACATCCCGCGCCTGGCGGTAGGCGTCTACGCCACCAGCGTGAGCACAGCCCTGTTCTTCGCCCAGGCGGTAGGCCGGTTCGTCCGGGCCAGGCGCCGGGGCGAGACCGCCTCGGTGTTCTTGCCGTCGGTCCCGGTCCTGCTCGGCTACGCGGCCGAGCTCGAAGCCGAGCGCGATCACATCCTCAAGGTCCGGCCGGACGAGCAAGACGAAGAGCTAGCCCTGGCCCGAGCCGAGCAGCGCCGCGATCATCGCGACACCATGGACGACACCCCGTTCACCGCGCTGGCCGCCACCGCCCACTTCGACCGGGTGCTTTATGACGGCGGCGAGTTCGGCGCCTCACCAGAAGACGATGACTTCATCGGCCTGCCCGGCCTGCTCGAACCCGACCAAGTCGCGCAGTTGCTGCGGCAGCGCCACGCCGACCAGCTGCGCAAGCAGCGAACCGAGCCCGCCGAGGCCAGTCCCGCCCCGGCCGCCGATCCCGCTCCGGTCACGACCCATCAGACGTTGACCTCGCTCCGCAAAGAACTCAATGGGCTGGTCGCCGCCTGGCATCACCGCACCGGCCAGCCGCACGGCGTAATCCACGCCGATCTCCGCCGAACCTGCGGCGGCCCCTCAATCCCGCAGGCCACAGCGACCCAGATCACCGCCCGAATCGACACGATCCGTCGCTGGAGCACCGCCTCCTAGGCGTCAGCGGACCCCTGACACCGGACCCCAGCGGCAGGCGCCGGGCATACTGGCCCAATGCAGTCGTCCCGATTCACGTCGCTGGTTCGGCAGCGGCAGGGTGACCAGCCCGTGGCTCGGATTGCGGTGCCTGTTGCGCTAGGCGTGGTGGTTGGCACTGCGACCTCGTTCGCGCAGGCGCACCTGGGGTTGCCGTGGGCGGCGCTGGCGAATTCGGCCAGTCCTTGGCTGCTTGGAGGATTTGCGGCCGGCGCGATTCAGGTTCGGCGCGGGACCGCCATCGCGGCTGGGTTTATCACCTGCTTCCTCGAGGTAGCCGCTTATTACCTGACCTCGTCGGCGCGTGGATTTCCGGTCAGCCATGCCTGGATCGTGTTCTGGGCGGCGTGCGCTGTGCTCGGCGGTCCGGCGTCCGGCTGGGCCGGCTGGGCCTGGCTACGGGCGACCGGCTGGTGGCAGGCACTAGGTGCGTCGTTCGCCGCCAGCACGTTTCTGGCTGAGGGGCTTGGCGCCTACCAACTCCGGCTGCACCATGAGTCGTCCGCCATCTTGTTCCTCGTGATCGGCCTGACCTTGCTCGTCATCGCAGCCCGCCGGATTCTGTCAGTTGCCCTGCTGGTCTGCACTGGCGCGCTCACTGTCGTCGGTCTCGTCATCTACGGCCCGCTGCTGAGCGTTCTCACTGGCACCGGCTTCACCGGCTAGGCTCCGGTCGGCCCGTTCTGGCCTCGGCGGTCTCGTGAATTGCCCGGTAGGATGCTTGAGCGCACTACGGGAGGCTCCGTGGCCAACAGACCAGGGGACGGCATGGTTCCGCTCGACTACGGCGGTATGCGCGCTTCCACAGCCGATCGAGAGCGTGCGGTCGACGTTCTCAAGGCGGCCTTCGCTGAAGGTCGCCTAGACCAAGGCGAGTACGCCGACCGGGTCGGCCTCGCCTATTCCTCGCGCACCTATGCTGAGCTGGCCTCACTGACCGCCGACCTGCCGATCGGCCCGCTCGGGACCATGCCGGTCATTCCGATCCAGCCGGGCTTTGGGCCGCAGGGCTACGGCCAGCCGGGCTTCGGGCCTCCGGTCTTCGGGCCGCCGGGCGTGACCTACGTGCCGGTGCCAGTACCGGTCCAGCCGATGCCGGTGGTGCCTCAGGAACGCCAGACGAGCGGCATGGCCGTCGCGGCCTTCGTCTTCGCGCTCGGTTCTTTCGTGACCGCCGGAGTCACCGCGCCGATAGCCCTGGTCCTGGCTATCGCGGCCTCGATCAGGATTTACCGCACTGGCCAGAAAGGCGACGGCCTGGCGGTCGCCGCGATCGTCCTGACCGCGCTCTCGCTGATACTGGTGCACTGGGGCTAGCTCGGGCAGGCTCCCGGGACGGGTGGTAGGGCGTGCGGGCAGTGATCTATTCCGACTACGAGACGATTCCGGTGCTGACGCAGGCGCCGGATCCAGCCTGCCCGGATGACGGCGCGGTGATCGCGGTCGGCGCGACCGGCTTGTGCCGGTCTGACTGGCACGCCTGGAAGGGCCATGACCCGGTGCCGTTGCCGCACATCCCTGGTCACGAGCTAGCCGGAACGGTCGTTCAGGTCGGTCAGGAAGTCACTAGCTGGGGCGCAGGAGACCGGGTGACGGTGCCGTTCGTCTGCGGCTGCGGCGTCTGCGAATACTGCCTGGCCGGCGACGCGCAGGTCTGCCCGCAGCAGACCCAGCCCGGCTTCACCGGCCCGGGTTCCTTCGCCGAGCTAGTGGCGATCAGGGCAGCCGACCTGAACCTGGTCGCGCTGCCAGCGGCCGTTAGCTTCGTCGCCGCGGCTGGTTTGGGCTGCCGGTTCGCTACCGCGTTCCGCGCCATCACGGTGCATGGCCGGCTCAGGGCCGGTGACTGGCTGGCCGTGCACGGTTGCGGCGGAGTCGGACTTTCGGCAGTCATGATCGCCGCCGCACTGGGCGGCCGGGTGATCGCGGTGGACATCTCCCCAGCGGCCCTGGCCCTGGCCAGCGAACTTGGTGCCGAGCAGGTCATCGACGCCAGCAAGGACGCCGATCCGGCCGCCACGATCGCCGATCTCAGCAACGGAGGCGCCCGGATCTCGATCGATGCGCTCGGTTCAGCCACTACCGCCGTGAACTCCGTGCGCTGCCTGCGCCGCCGCGGTCGCCATCTCCAGGTCGGGTTGCTGCTCGGCTCGCAATCATGCCCGCCCATCCCGATGGACCTGGTCATCGCCCGCGAGCTTGAAATCTACGGCTCGCACGGAATGCAGGCCCGCGATTACCCAGAGATGCTCGCGCTTATCGCGGACCAGCGACTGCGCCCCGAGCTGCTGGTCACCAGGGAAATCACCCTCGACGAGGTCCCGGCGGCGCTCACCGCCATGGATCAGCAATCCGCAACCGCCGGAATCACCGTCATCACGTCCTTCTGACCCGGCCGTGCCCAGCCGGCCGCGCCGACGCGGCCGCGCCCAGCGCCATTACCAAGCCCCATCGGGCAGACTCAGACCATCAGCGCCCGGAAAACCGCGCGCGGCCTGGGGAGCTGGCGGTGACGACGAACGATCTCGGGTTCATCCTGCTGACCGGCGCGGCCGTGGTGCTGGCCGCGATCGTGGCGGCCCGGATGGCGCACGGGATCGGACTGCCCGGCCTGCTCGTCTTCCTCGGCCTCGGCCTGGCGATCGGCGAGGCCGGCCTGGGCGTCCGGTTCGACAACGCCGGGCTGGCCGAAATGCTTGGCCTCGGCGCGCTGGTGATGATCCTGGCCGAGGGCGGGCTGACGACTAACTGGGCCCACGCCCGGGCCTCGGCTCCGGCCGCCATCAGCCTGGCCACCGCCGGGGTGGCCGTCAGCGTCGCCGTGGTCGCGGGCTCCACCCACTGGCTGCTCGGCTTCACCTGGCGGGACGCGCTGCTGCTCGGCGTGGTGCTCGCCCCGACCGACGCCGCGGCTGTCTTTTCCGTGCTACGCAAGCTCCCGCTGCCGCCGAGACTGGCCGGGGTGCTGGAAGCCGAGTCCGGCCTCAACGACCCGCCCTCCGTTCTCGCCGTAACCGTGCTCAGCGCGACCGCGGCAGTGCACCATCCTGGCCCGCTGCTGATCGGCGCTGAGGCGATCTACCAGCTTCTCGGTGGCGCGGCCATCGGCCTGGCGGTCGGTTTCGCCGGAGCGCTGACCCTGCGGCGCGCCGCGCTGCCGTCCTCAGGCCTGTACCCGATCGCGATCCTGGCCCTGATCGTCGCAGGCTTCGGGGCCGCATCGCTGGCCGGGGCCAGCGGTTTCCTCGCCGTCTACCTGTCCGCCCTGGTGCTCGGCAACACCCGGCTGCCGCACCGCCCGGCCACCCGCGGCTTCGCCGAAGGCGTCGCCTGGCTCGCCCAGATCGGCTTGTTCGTCATGCTCGGGCTCCTCGCCTCCCCGGCCAGACTGCCCGCCCAGATCCTGCCCGCCCTAGTGGTCGGAACCATCCTGGTCCTCATCGCCCGCCCCCTAGCCGTGGTCGTTTCGACGCTGCCGCTGCGCTTGCCCTGGCGAGAGCAGGCCTTCTTGTCCTGGGCCGGCCTGCGCGGCGCAGTGCCGATCGTGCTGGCCACCATCCCGATGAACGCCCGGCTGCCCGGCGCCACCCGCCTGTTCGACATCGTGTTCATCGTCGTCGTGATCAACACTCTGCTCCAGGGCCCCACGCTGCCGTGGGTCGCGCGCCTGCTCAAGGTGATCGCGCCCGCCGAGCCACTAGACGTCGACGTCGAAGCCGCGCCGCTGGAAGACCTGCACGCCGATCTGCTGCAGGCGCAGATCCCGCCCGGCTCCAAGCTGCACGGCGTCGAGGTCTTCGAACTGCGGCTCCCGGCCCAGGCGAACCTGGCCCTCATAGTCCGGGACGGCAAGGGCCTCGTCCCCGGCCCGACCACCACGCTGCGCACCGGAGACCGGCTGCTCATCGTCACCTCGTCCGCCGCCCGCCAGCCGACCGAGCGGCGCCTGCGCGCGGTCAGCCGGGCCGGCAAACTCGCAGGCTGGCTCGGCGAGCACGGCCTCTAGGGCTTACGCACAACCGCACCAACAAACTGCCCCGTCTCCGACGAGCCAGAAGCCGAGCTAGAAACCGAACCCGCCACCGGCGACCGCCACGCCGTAACCGGAACCAGCCCAGGCTCCACTGGCTCCCAGCCCGCCGGCAGCAGCCCGCCGATCTCTTCCCTGGTCCGCCTCGCGATGGCGATCACCGCGCCCGAATACCGCCTGGCCAGGTCCTCGTCGGCGGCGTGATACTGCCAGTGCGAGATCGCCAGGTAACTGCCGGAAGCTAGCGGCTCGGTCAGCGTCGCGACGATCGACTGCGCCTGCCCGTCGTCCGGCACGAAATGCAGCATGCTGATGATCAGCAGGGCGACCGGCCGGCTCAGGTCGAGCGAGGCCTTCGCGCTGTCAACGATCTGGCCGGGCTCGCGCAGATCACCCAGGATGAACTCGGCTCCGTGATCGGAGGCCAGCAGCGCCCGCGAATGCGCGGCCACCACCTCGTCGTTGTCGACGTAGACAACCCGCGCGTCCGGATTGACCGACTGCGCGACCTGGTGAACGTTCTCCCCGGTGGGCAGGCCGGTACCCAGATCGAGGAACTGGTCCACCCCGGCCTCGGCGACCGTCCGCACTACCCGCTGCATGAACGCGCGATTGGCGCGCGCATTTTGCCTAATACCGGGCTGCTGGGCGAGAAGTTCTTCGGCCAGCTCTCGGTCGGCCACGTAATTATCCTTGCCGCCAAGCAGATAGTCGTATACCCGGGCAATATTGGCTCGTCCCGTATCGATTGCCGCGTGAATGTCATTAGTCACGACCAGAAGATAGCGCATGGCCGCAAAACCACTCTCGGCCCGGCGACCTGAGTGCCCGCCAATCTAACCGGGCGGCCACGCTCCGAGCGGCTTGCCGATCTCCCACTCGTGCCCGAATGGATCAACGATCCGCCCGATCAGCCACCCGTGCTCCCGCGCCACCGGCGACCGCGCGACCGCCCCAGCGGCCACCGCCCGGTCAAAGACCGCCGGAGGGTCGTCGACGACGAGCAATGTGCGTCCCGTCGAGCCGCCGGCCGCCAGCGGGCTCAGCCGCCCGTCAGAGGGCGCGGCCGCCGACACCCAGAACGCCGCTCCCTCCACCTCAAGCTGCGCCACGATGTCGTCGCCCGCGCCGACCCGATGCAAGACGGTCGCGCCGAACGCCGCCGCATAGAACTCAACCGCCGCGGCGGCCCGGTCGACCCACAGTTCCGCCTGGATCCCTGCCACGAAGCCTGATGCTATCCCCACTGCCCAGGCTCGTAGTTGCCGCCGACCTGGCGGGTGATCACGTTAAGCCGGTTGAACGCGTTGATGATCGCGATGACGCAGACCAGCGTGGCCAGCTGATTCTCGTCGTAGTACTTGGCGGCGTTGCCCCAGACCTCGTCGCTGACGCCGCCGGCGCCATCAGCGATGCGGGTGCCCTGCTCGGTGAGCTCAAGCGCCGCCCGCTCAGCGTCGGTGAAGCAATTCGCTTCCCGCCAGGCGGCGACGAGATTAACCCGAAGCTGGCTCTCGCCGGCCTTCGCGGCGTCCTTGGTGTGCATGTCCAGGCAGCCCGCGCAGCCATTGATCTGGCTAGCCCTGATCTTCACCAGCTCCTGCGTCGCGCCCGGCAAGCCGGAGTCGGCCAGCAGCGCCCCGATCGAGCTGAGGTGCTTGATGAGCTTCGCGGTCACCGGGTTCTCGAAATAGTTGAGCCGGGAATCCATGTCCCTCTCCTTGCTAGTCGTCGTGTCACCCCCTCTGACCCCAAATCCCGCCGCCATGTGACACCCGACCTAATGTGACGTGCGTCACTCACCTAACTGATCACCCATCAGGAAGAAAATTTTGCGCGGGTTCGCTACCCGGAATCCAGAGCCCAGTCGCCCCCCAGGCAACCGAGCCAACGACAGCCACGGGTCAACGATGCCGCAAATCCCGTTAACGCACGACAACGCTGACCCGGAGCCGCTGCTACTGCAACAGATCCGGGTCAGCGTTGTCGTAGCCTGCCGGGCGGCAACGACAGCCGCGGGTCAACGATGTTGCCGCAGCGGGCGGGCGCCGGGCGGTGAAAAGCGGGTGCAGGCAGCCGGGCCAGGCGAACTCGATGCGGGGGTAGCTCAAGAGAGCCCGCCGGGCCCTTCAGCGGTCTGGACGAGGCCGTCGAGGATGCGGTCCAGCAAGGGGTCGAACTGGACCGTCAGCTCGGTGGCGGGCGGGCCGCCGGTCATGATCAGGGCGGCGAATCGCGGGTAGCGGCCTGTGGCGAGTAGTTCTTGCAGCCGGGCGGCCTGCTCGACGGCCCGCCTGGGATCGGCCTCGGCCGCCTTAGCGGCTTCGCGGCCGGAGAGTTCGGCCCGGGCGAAGTTGATGATGAACCCGTTGATCAGCGAGAACGTCACCAGGCGGGCGCCCGGCTCCAGCCCGGTCGGCTCCAGCGCGCCGAGCGCGAACTCCAGCACGGCCAGGATGGCCGGCCCGAGCGGCTGAGGATAGGAGACCGCGTCGATCAGCCACGGATGACGATGCAGCAGAGCAAGCTGATCCCGGGCGAGGAGGTGCATGTCCGCGCGCCAGTCGCCGCTGGGCTCGGGCAGCGCGATCTCACCGCTGACCTGCTCCACCATGTCGTAGACCAGGGTCTGCTTGTCGGGTACGTAGCTGTAGAGCGACATCACCCCGGTCCCGAGCCGACTCGCGACGGCCCGGAACGTGACCGCATCAAGGTTGTCGGCGTCGGCGATCGCCACGGCCGCCCGCACGACCTCCTCGCGGGAATGGCGCGGCGCAGGTCCTCGCCGGCGCGGTGCTGGCCCGGGGGGACGACCCCCCGGAACCCCACGCGGGGCATCCGGTCTTGACGATCCGGTTGGCATCGATGTGTTCCTCCTGCGGTCCGATCCCATCCTGCCCGGTTGCGGCCGCGCAACGGCATGCAGTAACCTCGTATCATGTACGTAGTACTAGGTACGAAGTTATTGCGCGGAGGTGACAAGTGGCCGCCATCGAGGCTGCGGGATTGACGAAGGCGTTCGGCTCGGTGCAGGCGCTGGACGGACTGGACCTGGAGGTGCCCGACGGCAGCGTGTGCGGGCTGCTCGGTCCGAACGGGGCCGGCAAGACGACGGCTGTGCGAATACTGGCGACCCTGGCCCGGCCGGACGTCGGCACGGCCAGCGTCGGCGGCCACGACGTGGTCAGGTATCCGCAGCGGGTGCGTTCGGTTATCGGCCTGGCCGGGCAGCACGCCGCCGTGGACGAGGACCTGACCGGCCGGGAAAACCTGTTCATCCTCGGGCTCATGCACCATCTGGGCCGGCGAGGCGCCAGGGCTCGAGCCGCCGGCCTGCTGGACCAGTTCGGCCTGGCCGACGCCGCCGACCGGCTGGTTAAGACCTGGTCGGGCGGCATGCGGCGACGGCTCGACGTGATAGGCAGCCTGATCGTCACCCCGCTGGTGCTGTTTCTCGACGAGCCGACCACCGGCCTTGACCCGCGCAGCCGGGCCGACATCTGGGCGACGATCGGGACGCTGGCCGCCGAGGGCACCACCGTCCTGCTCACCACCCAGTACCTGGAGGAAGCCGACCGGCTCTGCGACCAGATCGTGATCGTCGATTCGGGGCGGGTGACCACGCACGGCAGCCCGGGCGCGCTCAAGGACGCGCTCGGCAGCCGGGTCGACGTCACGGTGGCCGACGGCGCCGACCTGACCGCCGCGTCGGCGGTGGTGGTCCGGTTCGCGCAGCGCCCGCCGAGCCTGGAGCCGAGCGAGAACCGGCTCACCGCGGCGATCGCGGCCGGCGCGGTGACCTTGCCTGAGCTGGTGCGTGAACTGGACGCGGCCGGCGTGGCCGCCCAGGACGTCAGTATCCGCCGTCCGACCCTCGACGAGGTCTTCCTCGATCACACGGGTGAGCGAGCGATCGAAAGAGAGGTAGTGGCATGACCACTGTCAGCGCGACCAGCGCGCGAACGCCGGCCCGGTCGGCCGTGGTCGACGGGCTGGCCGCCGCCGAGCGGCTCCTCACCAAGCTCAGGCATGACCCGGCCGCGATCTCGATGACGGTGGGCGCGCCGGTCGTGATGGTGCTGATCTTCGGTTACATCTTCGGCAGCGCGATCACGGCGCCCGGCGGCAACTACCGCGCCTACCTGATTCCCGGCCTGTACGCGACGATCGCGGCCAACATCTTGCCGTCGATGGTCGCGGTGGCCAGAGATAACAGCCGAGGGGTGGTTGACCGGTTCCGGTCGATGCCGATCACCAGGGCCGCCGTTCCGACCGGGCAGGCACTCGCGACCGCCTTGTACGGCCTGATCAGCTTCGTCTTGATGGGCCTGTGCGGGCTGGCCGTCGGCTGGCGGATCCACAACGGCCCCGCCGACGCGGCCGCGGCACTCGGGCTGCTCGTGCTCTTCCAATTCGCGATGATCTGGGTCGGCATCTATCTCGGCTTGGTCATCGGCAAGGAGGAGACCGCCGCGCAGTCCTCGATCCTGATCTTTCCGATCACGATGCTGTCCAACGTGTTCGTGCCGACCGCTGGCATGCCGGCCTGGCTGCGCGCGATCGCCGACTGGAACCCGATCAGCGCGGTCGCGGCCGCGGTACGGCACTTGTTCGGCAACCCGGTGGGCCCGACCAACGGCGCGTGGCCGCTGGAGCATCCGGTCATCGCCTGCCTAGCCTGGACCGCGCTCTTGCTGATCATCTTCGTGCCGCTCGGCACCGCCCGCTACGCCCGCCGGTAGCGGACCCGCCGGCAGCGGACCGGCGGGCAGCGGACTAACACCGAGCAGGCCCGCGATCAGTGCGACCCGCTGGTCGGCGGCAGGCGAGCCGGCGTCGACGCCGTCCCGGGCGCTATAGCGGAGCTCGCCCCGCCGGAACGCCGCCCCGAGGTTGGCCGCCCCGGTCAGCAGCCGCTCCCAGACCTGGGCCGAGCCGGTGATCGACCAGTCGGTGCCGGCGGCGGCCTGGTAGCCAGTCCCAGCCAGCATCGTGCCCGCACCGGGGTCGAGCCGCCACCAGGCGTCGGTCTCGCCGGGGCCGGTCGCGGAGGCCAGCAGCAGGACGGACTCGGTCGGCTTCGATCCCGGCGGTGACCAGTCAGCGTCGGCAAGCCGCCGCATCGCGGCCTGAACCCGCTGCTCGATGAGGCTCGTCGCGTCCGGCGGGCGGGCCAGCGCCTCCGGCGCCGACCCGCCCGCAGGCCGAACGGCGTCGCGGACCCGCAGGTCAACCGGCCGACTGCCGGCTCCCCAGTCCCTGGTGACCTGGACATAGCCGAGCTTGGCCGCCAGGCCGTTGACTCGCTCGAGCAGCGAGTCCGAGATCATCCGTACCGGCAACTCCCACCCCTGGCCGACGAATTCGGCCGTGACCCTGGTCGTGCTCCAGATCTTGTAGTCGGCCGGTCCGTACCGCTGCTGGTCGAGCCCGAAGCTGCCCTGCTCGATGCCGACGGTGGGCGCCACTTCGAGGAAGTCGAAGATCCGCTTAATTTCCACATCGGGCTCGGCCACCAGATCCTCGTACCGAACCCGCAGGCAGCGCTCCTTGAACTCGTCCTCCGCTTCGACGATCGCCGCGGTGTAGTCGGCCCAGTACCGAGCCAGCGCGGCCACGTTATTGGCCGAGCCCCCGGCGTAGTTGTCAAAGCCGTAGCCGACGAGACCCCAGGGGGAGGCGTCGAGCCCAGAGGAGATCATGTCCATCGGGTGCCGGTAGAGGCAGATGAACCTCGCCTCCGGCCACACCCTGAGCAACAGGTCGGCGTGCGCGGCCCCGCCCAGGCTCTTGTCGCAGTAGCGGGTCTTGCCGCGCTTGGCCAGGTACGAGTCGATCATCGGAGAAAGGCTTAGCCGCAGCCCCGCGATCACCGGCCCGGCGAACTCGGTCGGTCCGGCGTCATTGTCTTGCGGCGGGGAGTCGGTCAGGACCGACCAGGCATTCGCCAGCTGGGTGGCCAGCCAGGGCAACCTGGTCTCCGGCGGGCAGGCCAGGTCCGGATGGGCATCCAGAATGAACCGCAGCAACGTCGATCCTGAGCGTCCGGTGCACAAAACGAAGACCGGATCGGTGCTGCGTGAGTCCATCGGCTCAGCCGGCTGCTCCAGCCCGCCCTCGTTAGTCGTGGTCGAAACGTCGCTCTCCTAACCGGTCAGGAATGAATGGGCGGCCCCGATTCTTTGTGTGCTCACGGTAATCGGGAAAGGATGGAGTATTCAGTTATTCAGCAAGCGCATTACATTGAAATCATGGTGGGCAAATGCCGCGGTATTTTCAGCGCCTAGCCGGTTAGGCCTGAGCGGGCAGTGCCGGAGCCCTGGCGGCCACTGCTGAAGACCTCGTCGTCCCCGCCGCCGCTACCGCCGCCGTCGTCGCCGCCGCTGTCGTCGCCACCACTGTCGTCTCCGCCGCTGTTTCCGCCGGTGTTGCCAGTGCCACCGGTGCCACCGGTGCCGCCGTTCCCGTCGCTGCTGTCGGTACCGCCGTTGTCAGTACCGCCGTCGCCGCCATCCCCGCCATCCCCGCCATCAGACCCGCCGCCGGCATGGCAGCCGGTGAGCAGGCCACCGGTGCCAAAGGCCAAGGCTGCCCCGCCGGCCACGGCGAGCAAACGTCGCCGCGCGATCCCCCGTACCTCAGGTTCGTCTGGAATCTCGTCCATTTCCTGCTCCTTCACCCCGTGCGTTCCTACGCGCTTAGGGTAACCCGGAGAAACGGCCACAGATAGGTCGGCAGGCGCGGCGTATCCGGCTGGCCGCATAGCGTTAGGGTGAGCTGTTTCTTTCAAGCCGACGCGGAGGTCTTAGAGTCAATTCCGGCCGCCGGGAGATCGACCTAACCGGTCAGCCCCGACCAAGCCGTGCCGACACCCTGGTGACTGCGGTAGTCCTCGTCACCGCCGCCGCCACTGCCGCCTGCACCGCCGCCGCTTCCTCCTCCGCCGCCGC
>DASYAT010000084.1:0-12533 GCA_036501205.1 Streptosporangiaceae bacterium
GGCGTGTTCACCGTGCACCTGAAGAACGGCCGGCTGGTCTACACCTACGAACCCGGCGACACGACCGGCCCAGCCTCCTACGGCACCCTGCACGGTTAGCCCTAGGCGGCGCTGCCGGCTTTCGTAGGGTTGGTCGTATGGACATTCTCTTCATTGCCAGCACGGCGGTCGTGACGGCTGACCCGCCGGGCAGCCGCAAACTCTTCACTGAGGCCATCGGCCTGCCGCTCGAAGGCGAAGGTGACGGCTACTACTCCAGCGCGAACATCGGCGGCAGCAAGCACTTCGGCATCTGGCCGCTCGCCGAGGCGGCGCAGGCTTGTTTCGGTACCTCGCAGTGGCCCGCCGGCCGGATCGTGCCCCAGGCCTCAATCGAGTTCGAAGTCGCCGATGCCGACGCGGTCTCGGCCGCGGGCGAGGAACTCCAGCGGGCCGGCTATGAGCTCCTGCACCCGGCCAGGACCGAGCCGTGGGGACAGACCGTGGCCAGGCTCCTCACCGAGGATGGCCTGATCGTCGGCATCTCCTACGCGCCGTTGCTGCACTAGGACTCTGGGCGCCAGCTCTCGCGCTTGATCGAGAAGAACGGGGATTTCAGCACGAACCTGGCGATGAACATCAAGATCAGGCCGATGACGAGGAACCCGAGCAGCGAGTAGTTCTGTGCGGCCGGGGCCCCGAACATCGACTTGATCGCGATCCAGCCGAGGAACACGATCGCGGCGATCGGCAGGATGCCGATGGTGATCGCGTCCGCCCAGTTGCTCAGCACCCGGCGCCGGAAGTACACGATCGCGGAGAGCGCGGTCACGCAGTAGAACGTGGCGTACAGGATGCCGGTGTTGTTCAGCACGTAGCCGAAGGCGTTCTGCACCGAGGTCGTGAACAGGTACACCCAGGCCAGGATGAGCAGCAGCCCCCCGGCGAGTACGGTCGCGACGACCGGGGTCGAGAACCGCGGTGAGATGTTGGCCAGCGGGCCGGGCAGCGCGCGATGGCTGGCGATTCCGTAGGCGATCCGGGCGCTCAGTATGATGCCCACGCCGATCGCGGCGATGACCGACAGGGCCAGGGCGAAAGCGAAGGCAGTACCACCGATGCTGCTGCCCGACAGCAGCTTGCCCAGGTAGACCAGGACGGAGGTGCTGTTAGCGGTCAGCTTCTTCTGGCTGACCACGCCCTGCAAGCCGATCTGGGCCAGGATGAACAGCACGCCGGCGACGGCCACCGCGGTCATCGCGGCCCGGCCCGGGTTGACCCGGCGGTGCTTGACTTCCTCGTTCACGTAAATGGTGCCGTCCCAGCCGCTGAACATGAACACGGTGATCAGGAATCCGGATACCAGGCTGCCCTTGCCGCCGATGCCGTGCAGGCTGAACCAGGCGGCCGAGATGTGCACGGTGCCGGCGTGGTGGCCGAGCACCCAGGTCAGGCCCCAGACCGCGAACACGATCAGGATCACGTACTCGATGATCCCGATGCCGACCTGGGTGCGAGCCGAGATCCGGATGCCGATGATCGAGATCCCGAGCATCACCAGCACTACCAGCGTCGCGATGATGACGTTGGGCCATTTGCCGTTGGCCGGCTGGTTGAACACCGCGAGCACGGAAGGACCGATGGCCGTGACCGGAGTCAGGGTGCCGAACAAGGTACCGGCCAGCATCAGCCAGCCGGTAAGGAAGCCGAGATAGGGGTTAATCGCCCGGCCCACCCATTCGAAGGAGGCGCCGCAGTTGGCGTTCCACAAGTTCAGCCGCCGGTAGGCGTTGGCGATGATCAGCATCGGAATCGCAGTGATCGCCAACGTGGTCGGCCCCGCGTAAGCAGAGGCAGCGACGAGCAGTACGAGCGCGAAGGACACGGAGACGGTCGGTCCGGTGTCGGCGAGCCCGATCAGCGTGTCCTGGGCGACGCTGATCGCGTCCGGCTCAAGCCTGGCGGCCGGAGCCCTTGCTGTCAGTGGAATCCCGGGCGCGCTCTGGTCTCTCATGCCTGCTCCATCGGGGCTCTGCAATCCCAGCTGACTGTGAACTTTTCAGCGCAAACTCTAAAGGCTCAGGCGTCCTTTCCGCCGGGATACGGCACAAAAAGGTCTTCGACTCCGATTAATGCATTGTTGACCAGGTCAACCCAAGATCATCAATGCGACCGGACTCGAAACCGGCCCGGCGACGGTAGATTCAACCTGTGCGGCCAATCGTGCAATTCGAGTATCTCGCCCATTTGCCGACAATTCCCTTTCAGGTGCCGAGCATAGTCGCGCGCTTCATCTTCAATACCGAAATCGATGTGAATTTGATTTCGTATTCTCTCGCTGAACAGGTTTGATGCACTACCGGCCGAACGGCCGGATGATCTTCAGCCGGACAGCGGTCTAGCAGCGGGCGGGAAGCCGGTCCAGCGCAGTGCGGGCGGCAGGTGCCCGGCGTCGTTGAAGCTGATCAGCCTGGACGGCATTGACGTTTCGCAGGCGAGTACGGTCAGGGCGCAGTTCATCTGATTCAGGCCGAGCCAGCGCCAGGACGGCGCGTCGAGCGCATGGCTGACCAGGCGGCCGATCAGGAAATTGTGGGTCACGAGCAGTTCGTGGGTGTCGCCCTCGCTTCCGGGCTCAGTGAACCGCTCGATCGCGGCGGCGGCCAAGGCGGCTCCCTGCGCACGCTCGGCCGGCGGATAGCTGGCCACGAATCCGGCGTACGCGGGCGGCAACTCAGCCAGATCCGGATCTGAGGGGATGTAGTCGCCGGCCAATTCGGAAGCACTCACCGGGACGTGCGGGAAATCCTCGGCGACGATAGCGGCGGTCTTCGCCGCCCGCGGCAGCGGGCCGTGCCAGATCGCGGTGAGCGGTACGTCGCGCAGTCGCTGCCCGGTCAGCCTGGCCTGCTCACGGCCAACGTCGCTGAGCGGCCCATCGTGCGGCGAGGCCTCGCCGTGCCGGATCACATACAGGAAGCGGGTCACCGGCGCAGGCTACGCCAGTTAGCGGCCGGCGAAGCGCGGCTCGCGTCGCTCGACGAAGGCCTTCGCGGCCTCGCGATGGTCTTCGGTCAGCCCGGTGCGGATGTGATGGGTGACCTCGAGATCCAGGCACTCGCCGAGTTCGCCGCCAACGGCACGGTTGAGGTTCTCCTTCATATAGCGGTAGGCCACCCGAGGGCCTTCGGCCAGCCGCCGGGCCCGCTGCCTGACCTCAGCGTCGAAGTCGGCCGCCGGGAACACCGCGTTGACGATCCCCAGCCGCTCGGCGTCCGCCGCTGACAGCCGGTCAGAAAAGTAGTACAGCTCCTTGGCTTTCGCGCTGCCGACCAACTGGGTGAGGAACCAGGTGCCGCCGTAGTCACCGGCGAAAGCCACCCGGGCGAACGCGGTCGTCAGCACTGCCGTATCGGCGGCGTAGCGCAGATCACAGGCCAGCGCCATCGACAGGCCAGCACCCGCGGCCGGGCCGCCGATCGCGGCGATTGTCGGCTTGGGCATCTGCCACAGCCGGCCGCTGGTCGCACGCTCGCGTAGCCGCTGCCGGTGAACCTGGGCGTCGAGGCTGCGCTCTCGATCCGCGGCCGACCGTTCAGCCATGGCCTTCACGTCACCGCCCGCGCAGAAGGCGCCGCCGGCTCCGGTGAGCACGACGCAGCCGACGGCGTCATCGGTCTCGACCTCGGCGAGGATCCGCTCCAGGGCCGTCATCATTGCGTCGGACATCGCGTTCCGCCGGGCCGGGCGATTCAGCGTGAGGGTCGCGACGCCGTCGTCGATCTCGGCCAGCAGGTCCTCGGTGCCAGTGTCGAGTTGCGTCACGCCGATCCGCCTCCAGGTGCCGGGACTGACACGAACCGGACGCCGGCGATCTGGACCGGCGGCCGCTCTCGTTCGGTGCTGAGCCTGACCTCGGTAATACCCTCGCCGCGTTCCGACGTCACGGGTACGAAGCGCAGCTCCTGCCGGGCCGTTGCCAATTCGACGGTGGAATCCCCGCCACTCACGACAGCGGTCAGGCCGAGCGCTTCGGCCCAGCGGCCAGCGACGGCAGCCGGATCTGCGGCCTCGACCGTCACGCCGGCCAGGCCTTCGCCGGCATGCTCGGGCGCGCCACCGGTCCACTGCGGACCGGCCCAGTGCCACGACTGCGGCGGGTCGGCCCAGTCCAGCGACACAATCGCGCCGGGTACGTCCTTGGGATGCAGATGAGTACCGGCGATGTCGGGGAGGTCAGCCGACCAGATCACCCGGATGCCCGCCTCAGCGACCCGGCGCCGCGCCTCCGTGAGATCGGGAAGCTGGAAGATCGCCATGTAGCCGCTGTCACCCCCGCGGCGGGCGAGGTAGCGGCCGGCGGTCGTCACCGGCTCGACCGGTGACACCACCTCGACGAACGTATCCCCGGCCGCGAAAACCGCATTGACCAGCCCGAACTGGCCGACACCGGGGTCTTGATAGGGATCGGCCCAGCCAAAGGCATCGCGCAATTGCCTGACTGTCTCTTCGAGATCGACGGCCACGACCGCGATCTGACGTAGGCGCGGCCCGGCAAGCATGATCAAACAGTACGCTGGCGGACTCGCCGTTCGCCATCGAGTGGGCGGTCTAGACGTTGTCGTAGGCGTCGTGCCAGCGCCACCACGCGTACGGCGGAGATTGCGGGTAGCCCTCCGGGGAGTCCTCCCACTCCTCTTGCCGGCCGAGCGCGGTCAGGTCCAGGTAATTCCACGTGCCGCCCATCGCCTCATCGCCCCGGTTGTTGATGAAGTAGGTGCGGAAGACCCGGTCGCCGTCCCTGATGAACGCGTTCGTCCCGTGCCATTCATCGACACCGAAGTCGGCGTCGAACTCGTCCGTCATCGTGTACCAATCGATGAGCTGCCAGCCCATCCGCTCCTTCAGCCGGGCAATCTCCGGCTGCGGGCCACGCGAGGCGAACACGAGCGTGGTGTCGCGGGCGTTCAGGTGAATCGGGTGCGCGACCTGGTCGGCCACCAGGGAGCAGCCGAAGCAGGCGTGGTCCGGCCAGCCTTTTACACCAGGCTCGAAGAACGCCCGGTACAAGATGAGCTGACGGCGCCCGCCGAACAGGTCGAGCAGGCTGGCCTTGCCTTCCGGCCCCTCGAACACGTAGTCCTTTTCTATTTCGAGCCAGGGCATCCGCGACGTTCGGCCGCCAGCGAGTCCTTGGCGCTGGTCACTTCCTTCTCTTTCACTAGCAGCCGCTCGCGGGCCGCCTCCCACTCCGCCGCCGTGACGATCGGTGGTGTCTTCATATCGAGATCTCCTTGAGTCTGCAGCGATTCAGGTTCGGTCGAGGTGGTCTCTTAGCGCGTCGAGCTGGCCGTCCCAGTCGCGTGCGAGCGCGGCCAGGAACTGCTGGGCGACCTGCATCGGCGCCGATCGCAGCCGGTACCGCACCCGGCGCCGCTCACCCGGCTCGGCGATCACCAGGCCGGCCTCGGAAAGCAAGGCCAGGTGCTTGGCGATCGCCTGCCGCGTGATCGGCAGGCGATCGGCCAGGTCAGTCGCCGTGGCCGGTCCCGCTGACGCCAGCTCCGCCAGGATGGCGCGCCGGCTCGGGTCGGCCAGGGCGACGAAGACCTGCTCGGCAATCGCCTCGATGTCAGGCGACATGATCAGGTGACATGGTCAGGCGACCCGGTCAGGCGGCATCGAGGTACTCGACCAGCTCTCCCAGCTCGCTGGCCCAGCCTTCGGTGTTGCCGTCGAACGCCTTGCGGTAAGCGTCCTGCGACAACTGCGCGAACCCGGTTTCGACCACCGTCAGCCGCGTTCCGCCCGCGCCGGCCGGCTCAAGGGTGAACTCGACGTAGGTGCGGCGCGGGTCATCTTCAGGGAGCCCGTAGATGTGCCAGGTGAACCCGAACACCGTCGGCTCCTCTACGCGTTCTACCCGCAGGTCGGCGGCGTCACCGCCGCTCCAGGTCATGCTGGCCGATCCGCCCGGGCGCAAATCGATCTTCGCCTCGTTGCCGAACCAGGAACCCAGCCCCTCGGCCGTAGTGAGCGCCGCCCATACCTTGGCCGGCGGGTGCGCGACCTCGACGGTCCGCTCGATGCGATCAGGGAATCCCACTAGAACCTCCATGAGTAGCAACTGAACGGTTGCAATATTATGGCAACCGTTCAGTTGCGTCAAGGTCCTTGAAAGTCCCTTCAGGGAGAAAGATTTGCGCGGGTCCCTTCCGGGCCACGCTCCAGCAGGCTAGTGGCACAGTCGCTGAGCGTGTCCGCCGCCGGGCGAGGCGCGAAGCCAAGTAGGCGCTGCGCCTTGGCGGAACTGAACGCCAGTTCCCGGTCGAGCAGCGGCGTGAGGGTGCGCAAGGTCGGGACAAACCAGGCCAGCGCGCGCAGTATCGGGCTCGGCATGCGGCGCGATGGGATCTGGGCGCCCCGTTCTCCCAGGCGCGATCGCAGGATCTGGGCGATTTCGGCGAGCCACAAGAATTCGCCGGCGGCAACGAACCGTTCACCGGCCGCCTGCGGAGCCGTCATCGCCTGAAGGTGCAGATCCGCGAGATCACGTGCATCGACGATGCAGAAGCCCAGACGCGGGATCCCTCGGAACTGCCCGGCCAGCAGCCGTTGCAGCACCTCGGCCGTCCCGGGCAGGACCTCGCCGAGGACCGGGCCGAAGACGGCGGCGGGCAGAACTGAGGTGAGCGTCATCGGGCCAGGGTTCTGCTCGATGAATTCCCAGGCTGCCTGCTCAGCCAGCGTCTTCGAGCGCCGGTACATATTAACTTCAGGACTGTCGGTGTCGGTCCACACCGTCTCGTCCGCCACCTTGGCCGCAGCCGGACCGACCGGCGTGCAAGCACCGGTCGAGGAAGTCAGCACCACCCGCTTGACCCCGGCCTCCGCCGCCGCCCGCAGCACACGCAGCGTCCCCTCGCGGGCCGGACCCACCAGATCGCTGGCATGCCCGTCGGCCCCGAGCGGCGAAGCGACATGCAGCACGTAGTCGCAGCCCGCGGCGGCCGCTTCCCAGCCATCGTCGCTAGTCAGGTCGGCGACGGCGAAGCTCAATTGCCCGCCGGGCCCGGTGGCGGCAGCCGTTCCGCGGGCGGCCGCGACGACGGCCCGTACAGCCGCTTCCTTGCCGGGACTGCGTAAGCTCGCCCGCACGATGTACTCGCGTTTCAGCAGCTCAGCGATGCACCATCCGGCGACGTAACCTGACCCGCCGGTCACCAGTACGGTCTCGCCCATCTCACGCCCTCCCGGAGCTTGCACTCGTAAGCCGGAACTCAGGTCATGAGCCGGGCGCCTTCAGGTGAGTGTCGAAGAAGGCGATGATGCGGCGGCGGGCATCTACGGCGGCCTCTTCGTTGTAGCCCGCTCCCGGCAGCAGCTTCGCCATGATCGACATCATCGGTGGCAGCTTCTCGCTGGCGTTCACATGGTCGTTGAGGAACCCGTGTCCAGCCCCCGGATATTCCTTGACATCGTGCTCGACTCCGTTGGCGGTCAGGGCCGCGTCGAGGCGGCCGGCCGCGCCGCGCAGGATTGGGTCCTTGGCGCCAAACGAGCCGACGATCGGGCACGCCCCGGCCAGCGCGGTCGCCGTGTACGCACTCTTCGAGGCGCTGCCGTAGTTGACGCTCGAGGCGGCGAAACCGTGGCCAGGGGCAGTGACGAGCGCGAGACCGCCACCCATGCAGAAGCCGATCACGCCAACGGTGCCGGTGCAGTCCTCGCGCGCTGCCAGCCAGGTTCTGGTCGCGTCAATGTCATCGAAGGTCTTGCCGCGACCGGCCCGGGCGTCACGAAAGACCGAGACCATGCAGGCTGGGCCACCGCGCCCGCGAAACAGATCTGGCACCACCGCCAGGTATCCCTCGCTGGCCAGCCAATCGGCCTGGGACCGGACATCGCTGGTCATTCCGAACGCATCGTAGATCACCACAACCCCAGGCCAGGGACCTGGCGACCCGCCCGGAACCGCCAGATATACCTGGAGATCACCGGCCGGTGCGGAAATCGCCTGCATAGTCATGGCGCAAGCTTCGCACGACCCCGCCAGTTCCGGGTCAGCGATGTCGTAGCAGTCGGGCCCGTTACGACAGCCACGGGTCAGCGATGCTGCGCCCGACCACGAAACGCGGGCAGGAAACCGGATCCCTGGTCCAGGAACCTGCTTGCTGTCTGGGCCGAGCGGTCGGCGTCCGCACTGGATCGTTCCGTCCGCAATTGCCTTGGGTCCGCGTCCCTCGGCCCGATCGCCTGCCCGGACACCAACCCGCACCCCCGCGACCTGCGGTGCTATCAGCCACCGCCGCCGAATCGCCATGTGGGCGCTAACAACCGCGGGTACCCCGGTCGAAATGACGTCTAGACCGGGCAAAACGACGTCTAGACCGGGGTAGAACGGCGAGTTATGTTAGCGCTAACAACCCTCAAAGCGGGACGGAGAGATCACTCTTGGCTATCCTGTCGCGTCCTTTACGCCTGCCACCAACCGTGCTACGAACAACCGCGCGTCAGCCACGAACCGCGCGCTGGCTGACCTTCCTGCTGCTCGCCGCCGCCTGCGTCGGCCTCGCGTTCGGCCAGGTCTCCGGAGCCGCCCCGGCCCGGGCCGCCGGCACTGGGCCGTGCGATATCTTCGCCACCGCTAACACGCCCTGCGTCGCCGCGCACAGCACGGTCAGGGCTCTCTTCGGCGCCTACAACGGGCCGCTGTATCAAATTCAGCGGGCCTCAGACGGCACCACCATGAACGTCAGCACGCTGTCCGCCGGCGGTTTCGCCAACGCGGCCGCACAGAACTCGTTCTGCGCGGGCACATCCTGCACCATCACCGAGATTTTCGACCAGACCGCCAACCACAACAACCTCACGGTCCAGGGTCCTGGCGGCAACGGCGGCCAGGACGTGGCCGCTAACGCGATGGCGCTGCCAGTCAATGTCGGCGGCCATCAGGTTTACGGCGTCTACGTATCACCAGGCGTCGGCTACCGGATCAACGCCACGCTCCACGTGCCGACCGGGGCTGCTCCGCAGGACGCGTACATGGTGGCCAGCGGCCAGCACGTGAACGGCGGCTGCTGCTTCGACTACGGCAACGCCGAGACCAACGGCCGTGACAACGGCAACGGTCACATGGACTCGATCAACTTCGGCACCGAATGCTGGTTCCCCACCTGCACCGGATCCGGTCCATGGGTCCAGGCCGACCTGGAGAACGGCCTCTTCGCCGGGGCCAACGGCAACAACCCCGCCAACACCGGCGTCAACGCCACGTTCGTCACGGCGCTGCTGAAGACCAACGGCACCACCACCTACGCGATCAAGGGAGGCAGCGCCCAGTCCGGCGGCCTGACCAGCTTCTGGAACGGAGCGCTGCCTAACCTCGGCGGGTACGCGCCCATGCACGCCGAAGGCGCCATCATCCTCGGCACCGGCGGCGACAACAGCAACAGCTCGGCCGGATCCTTCTTCGAGGGAGTAATCACGGCCGGTGACCCATCGGATACCACCGACAACTCGGTCCAATCCAACATCGTGGCCGCCGGCTACAACTTGCAGGCCGCGGGGTCGGCCGGCATCGTCGCGGCGGGCGACAAGAGTTCCGTCTGCATGGACAACAACAACGCCGCCGCAACTCCAGGTAACAAGGTCCAGATGTGGGCCTGCGACGGCAACGCCGGGGCGCAGAACTGGACGATGGCATCCAACGGCACTGTCCAGATCGACGGCGGCTGCCTCGACATCACCGGCAAGTCGACCGCCAACAACACGCTGATCGAGTGGTGGACCTGTAACGGAGGAACCAACCAGGTCTGGACGGCCACCCACGGCGAACTGGAAAACCCGGCGTCTGGCAAATGCCTGGACGATCCGGGCTCCAACACCGCCAACGGCACTCAGCTCGTCCTGTTCACCTGCAACGGCGGCGCCAACCAGCAGTGGTCACCGTCGGCCCCGTGATGTAAAACCGAATAAATAACTATAAAGACGGAGAGGCAAGACGATGAGCGCTGGCTGGCGAGGATCCGTAAGACCCTTAATACCGGTAACGACGGCCCTCGCCGCCACGCTCGCGCTGGTCACGCTGCCGGCTACATCGGCCCAAGCCGCCACCACGACCATCACAGTGAACGGCACCGGTACCGGGAGAGTGTTCAACGGCATCGGCGCGATCAGCGGCGGCGGCGGCAACACCCGCCTGCTGACCGACTACCCGGCGGCCCAGCAGTCCCAGATCCTCGACTACCTGTTCAAGCCCGGCTACGGCGCCGCCCTGCAGATCCTCAAGGTCGAGATCGGCGGTGACACGAACTCCACCGACGGCTCGGAATCCAGCCATGAGCACACCTCGGGCGTCATCGACTGCAACACCGGCTACGAATGGTCGCTGATGCAGCAAGCCCAAGCCCGCAACCCGAACATCAAGTTCTACGGCCTCGCCTGGGGCGCGCCCGGCTGGATCGGCGGCGGCACGTTCTTCTCCACCGACATGATCACCTACATCGTCAACTGGCTGAACTGCGCCAAGTCCAAGGGTCTGCAGATCAGCTACCTCGGCGGCTGGAATGAGCGCGGCTACAACATCTCCTGGTACGAGCAGCTCAGATCCACCCTCAACGCCGACGGCTACAGCGCAGTCCAGATCGTCGGTGCGGACACCGACTGGACCATCGCCAACGACCTCGTCTCCAACAGCGCGTTCTCCAGCGCGGTCCAGATCGTCGGCGCTCACTACCCGTGCGGCTACCTGTCCAGCGAATCGACCTGCAACAGCACGGCGAACGCGGTCGCGACCGGCAAGCCCCTGTGGGCTAGCGAGAACGGCTCCCAGGATTTCAACGGCGGCGCTGCCGCCATGGCCCGGGCCGATAACCGGGACTACATCGACGGCAAGATGACCGCGACGATCAACTGGCCGATCGTGGCCGCGATCTACCCGGACCTGCCGTTCAACACCGACGGCCTGATCGTGGCCAACCAGCCGTGGTCAGGAAACTACTCGGTCGGCAAGCAGGCCTGGGTGACCGCGCAGACCACCCAGTTCACCGCGCCCGGCTGGTCCTACATCGACTCGGCCACCGGCTACCTGCAAGGCAACCGCGCCGACGGCAGCTATGTCACGCTGAAGTCGACCAACGGCACCGACTGGAGCTCGATCATCGAGACCATGGACGCCACCGCCGCGCAGACGGTCACGTTCAACGTCACCGGCGGCCTGTCGACAGCCGCGGTGCACGTCTGGTCCACGAACGTCAGCTCGGCCAGTCCGTCGACCTGGTTCGTCCATTCCTCCGACATCACGCCGGCCAGCGGGAGCTTCTCGCTGACCCTGCAGCCCGGCATGGTGTACTCGCTGACCACCACGACCGGCCAGGGCAAGGGCACCGCCGCGAGCCCGGGACCAGGCACCCTCAGCCTGCCGTACTCCGACAACTTCGACACCGACACCGTCGACCAGCAGCCGCGGCTCCTCTCCCAGATGCAGGGCACGTTCGAGGTCGAAAACTGCGCCGGCGGCCACACCGGCCGGTGCCTGCAGCAGCAGGCCGCCACCAAGCCGATCGAGTGGGACAACAACGCCAACCCGTACACGATCGGCGGCAACCTGTCCTGGGCCAACTACACCGTCTCGGCCGACGCGCTCATCCAGCAGGCCGGTGCCGTCCAGTTGCTCGGGCGGGTCGGCACGCAAACGGGATTCTCGCCGGCCGACATCAATGCCTACTACTTCCAGGTCGCCAATACCGGCGCCTGGTCGATCTTCCGCAACAACACCAGCGGCACGATCACCACGCTCGCCAGCGGCACGACCACGGCGCTCGGCACCGGCACCTGGCATCACCTGTCGATGACGCTGAACGGCTCGACCATCAGCGGGGCCATCGACGGCACGACCGTCGGGACAGTCACGGACTCCACGTTCAAGGGCGGCATGATCGGCCTCGGGGAGAACGGGTACCAGACCGATCAGTTCGACAACCTGAGCGTGGCGCTAGCCGGCTCGGCCACCCCGACCGGCCCGATCGTGGCCGGCGACAACACCGCCAAGTGCGTCGATGACAACGCCGGCTCCACCGCCAACGGCACCAAGATCGAGATGTGGGACTGCAACAACACCGCCGCTCAGAACTTCACGATGAATTCCAACGGCACCATCGGGTTCGGCGGCTCCTGCCTGGACATCACCGGCGCGGGCACCGCGAACGGCACCCTGGTCGAGCTGTGGACCTGCAACGGCGGCGCCAACCAGCAGTGGCTGCCGGTCAACGGCATGCTGGTCAACCCGGTCTCCGGCCGGTGCCTCGACGACCCGGCCTTCACCACCACTAACGGAACTCAACTCGACATCTGGGACTGCAACGGCGGGTCCAACCAGCAGTGGGCCGTTCCCTAACTGCCCATGAGCCGGCCAGCAGTCTTTAAGAACACATGAGCCGGTAAGCGGCGGAGTCCTGATTGGCCGGGCTCTGCCGCACCGGGCCGGCGGCCGCATGGTACGCGGCGCCGGGTTGGCTAGCCAGCAAGTTGGTGTTCCGCCACACGAGCACGGT
>DASYAT010000085.1:0-2184 GCA_036501205.1 Streptosporangiaceae bacterium
AGTACGCACCGGGTACCCTGGTCGGAAGGCATCCGGGGCTATAGCTCAGCTGGAAGAGCGTCTGGTTTGCATCCAGAAGGCCAGGGGTTCGAGTCCCCTTAGCTCCACAGGTCAGAGGCCACTTGCGATCTTGAAGGCCTCGAAGCAGAGCCAAACCAAGAGCTAAGTCGGCGTACTATCCAGTCGGCCGCCGGACCTGTGAGCACGCGGCTAGCATGTAGATGAATTTCAAGGTCGTAGTGTGATACGCCTCCAACTGCCACTTGCGCACGGCTGGTTATGTTCGCGAAGTTGAGCGTGAGCTCGTTTCGCCAAGGCTGCTTGAGGTGCCACCGCACCGGCCGCTATCGCCGAAGTGGGGGCGCGACCTGTGACCGCAGTGAGGCCGGAAGACCTGCCGACCACTGACACCGATGTGCTCGTGGTCGGCGCCGGCCCGACCGGTCTCATGGCCGGGCTCGTGCTTGCCCGTACGGGGCTGATGGCGGTGGTCGCCGATCAGAAGAGTGGTCCGACCCGGGAGTCGCGGGCTCTGGCGGTCCAGGCCCGGACCATGGAGATCTACGATCAGCTCGAGCTGGCCGAGCGCGTGATGTCCGGCGCCTACCGTGCGGTTCGCATGCAGATCGGGGACCGCGGGCACGCCAGCGGCGGCGTCGGCATTGACCGGGTGCAGCAGGGCGCCACCCGGTTTCCCGGCATCCAGATCTTCGAGCAGAGCCGCAACGAGGAGCTGCTCTCGGCTGCGCTCACCGAATCCGGCCGCGAGATCCGCTGGGGTCATCGCCTCATCGACCTGACTGACGCGACCAGCGAGCCGGACGGCCGCGTGGTAGCCCTGCTGGAGGGCCCGGACGGGCTGATCCGGGTGCGTGCCCGCTGGTGCATCGGGGCCGACGGGGCTTCTTCGGCTGTCCGCCGCATCCTCAACATCCCCTTCGAGGGCGTCACCGACGACGCGACGTTCTGGGTTGCCGATGTCCGCGGCCTGCACGGCCTGCCCGACCAGACCATGACGATGCGGTTCGGCAAATCCACGTTCGGCCTCACCTTCCCGCTCGGCCCCGGCGGCCATGCCCGGCTCGTATCGCTCGCGCTTGACGATCATGTCGACCAGGACGCGGCGCTGGCTTCGGCTCACGACGACCTCGGACTGGCCTTTGATTCTGTCGACTGGTTCTCCAGCTACCGCGTGCACCACCGTGTGGCCAGCCGGTTCCGGGCCGGCTCGGTCTTCCTCGCGGGCGACGCCGGGCACGTCCACTCCCCGGTCGGCGGGCAGGGAATGAACACCGGCCTGCAAGACGCCCACAACCTCGCGCTCCTGCTCACCGACATCGCCCGCGGGCACCTCGATCCAGTCGCCCTCGACCGCTACGAACACGAGCGGCGGCCGGTCGCGGTCACGCTCGTCAAAGTCACCGACCGCATGTTCGGGATCATCGGCCGCCGCGGCACCACGGTCGCACTGCTGCGCCGTCTCGGCGGTACTGGCATGGCCGGGCTCGCGCCCCGCCTGCTCGGCACACGATTCGGAGCGCGCCTGGGCGGTTACATCGGCCAGTACCGAATCCGCTACCACTACCCCGGCACAGGCAGCCGCCCGCCGGCCTGGGCAGATGATCAGGTGGTGGGCCTGCGCCTGCCGCCAGCCGGTGACAACCACCAGGCACTGCAACGCCTGACCTGGCAACTGCATACCTACGGCACCCAAGCCGGCCGGCCCGACCTCCCCGGCTGGATCGAGGACCCTCAGGACTTCGGACGCGATAAGCAACAGCGCCTGCGCCCCGACAGGCTCTACCTCGTCCGGCCCGACGGCTTCATCGCCGCCTCACTGCCGCTCCGCGCGAAGTCCGCCGACAGCTCGCAACTGCGCGCAGCCCTCGCCACCCACGACATTAAAAACTGACCGCACACGATCGCGGCACGCGCGTGGCCGCGGGTGCACATCGAAAGCCGCTAGTAGCGAGCCGCAGGTGCGCCGGGTCGAACCGGGCTGGAGCGCCGCGCATTGTCCGGGCTGGCTCCTCCAGCCTCAACGAGCCGAAGCTGGCCGCGATTCGTGGTCGTAGTGCACGGACGGTCTCAGGGCACGTGGTCGAGCGGGGCGCCCATTGGTATTGCCGGTTCGCGGCGCAGGCTGGCCTCGAAGTCGCTGATGATCTTGTTGAAGTGGGTCGC
>DASYAT010000086.1:0-14480 GCA_036501205.1 Streptosporangiaceae bacterium
GGTGCAGATGATTGACGGCCGGCTGCTCGTGGATGCTCATGCTCACGTCGCGCGGCTGCCGACGCTTTCCGGAGACTGGCAGGAATGGGCGAGCAAGTTTGGCGCCGGGGGCGGAGCCTTCCGCAAATTTTTCTCCCAAGAAAATGGGGTGCCGATCCCGGCAGCACTCGAACAGCATTTCGCCGAGCAGGGCGCCGATCATGTGTTGCTGTTCACCGAGTACAGCCCGAAGGTGACCGGCGTCCAGCCGATCGAGGACGTGCTGCCGCTGGTCGCCCAGAACCCGGCCCGGTTCCATCCGGTCGCCAACATCAACCCGCACCTGCACTATCCGCCGGCGAAGGAACTGGCTCGGCAGGTCGAGTTCGGGGCGGTCGCGTTGAAGATCCATCCGGTGCACGGGGGGTTCGAGGCGAGTGACCGGATGCTGTACCCGGCGTACGCCTGGGCCGAGCAGCATCGGCTGCCGGTCATCGTGCACTGCGGCACCTCCACGTTCGCAGGCTCAGTCAACGCCTACGCGGATCCGGTACTGCTCGATCCGGTGTTCCGCGATTTCCCCGACCTCACTGTGGTGCTCGCGCACGGCGGGCGCGGCTGGTGGTATCAGCAGGCCGCGTTCCTCGCGCTGATGAAGCAGAACGTGTGGCTCGAAGTATCCGGGCTTCCACCGCAGCGGCTGCCCGACTATTACGGCGCTACGCTGCGGCGGCTGGCCGACAAGATGATCTTCGGGACCGACTGGCCCGGCGTGCCGAGCGTGCGGCAGAACGCGCAGACGCTGGACAAGGCGCTGACTGGCGCCGGCTGCACGCCGGATCAAGTAGCGGCCGCGCTCGGCGCAAACGCCGCGGCGGTCTTCGGCCTGGCGGCGCCGGTGCCTAGCTAGGAGCGTGGCCGGCGAGCGGCACCTTGATCGTGACCGAGAACCTGATCAGCTGCACGCAGCGCGCCACGGCTCGTTCTGGCGGCTTGGACGAGCATGGTCGCAGGGTCGAGGTGAGTATCGCCGTGCCAGGTGCGACCGCGACGAAGAACGCGCCGGTCACGCCGACCGGAAGGGACAGCGCCCCGTTCGGCCGCCGCTGCAGCGCCGCCGAGCTGGAAACTACCGCTGCCCAGAACTCCTTAGGCGTGCCGTGCAAGGCGACGAAGACGCCGACGCCGGGCAGCACGCACAGGACCTTCTTGTCGTCGGAGTTGGTCAACGTGATCGTCGTGCGCTCGGCGCCGCGTCGTGGACGGACGCAGCGCGTCGACGCGGCCGGTGCGCCGCCCGGCGAGGAACTCGGCGCGCTCGCTGGTGAGCCCGCTGGTGAGCCCGACCCGTCATGGCGCGAGCCTGCGGCGCCACCGAGTGTCTGGACGCCACAACCCGCCGTGAGCGCGACAACCGCCAGTCCAGCCGCCGATGTCGCGACTGCAGTGCGTCGCATCGCTTGCACCCTTCGCTAGGACCCGCTTAGTCATTGGACGGGTCGACTAGCCGATCCGGTTCCCAGCGGGCCCTAGCGGGGTGAGGCGATTCGCTTTGTCAGTCCTCAGATGCCGAAAGATCCGCGGGCACGGAGTCTTGCGGCACTGCTGCGGACGCCCTCGACGCCGGCCTGGTGTCCTGCTTGATCGACAGCTTGCCGTCCCGCATCACCGCTATCCGCTCGGCCCGGCGCGCGATCGGCGAGTCGTGGGTGACGAGCACCAGCGTCAGGCCCCGGCCCTGCCACAGTCGTTCGAGCAGGCCGATGATGTCGTCCCTGGTGTCCTCGTCCAGGTTGCCGGTGGGTTCATCGGCCAGCAGCACCGACGGCTCCTTGACCAGCGCCCTGGCGATCGCCACTCGCTGCTGCTGACCACCTGATAGCTGGGTCGGCAGGTGCCGCAACCGGTCGGCCAGGCCGACGTCGGTCAAAGCGGCCGTAGCTCGGGCCCGCCGTTCGACCGCACGGACGCCGAGCGGCACCAGCGCCGCCTCGACGTTTTCCTGGGCGCTCAGCGTCGGGATCAAGTTAAAGGTCTGGAAGACGAAGCCGAACGACTTGGCCCTGATCTTGCCGACCTCGGTTTCCCGAAGCTCGGCCAGGTTCTGTCCGTTGAACTGGACCGAGCCGGAGGTTGGCCGGTCGAGCGCACCGAGCATCTGCAGCAGCGTGGTCTTGCCGTGCCCGGTCGGGCCTTGGATGGCGAGCCATTCACCGTCGGTGATCGTCAGGCTGACCCCTCGTAGCGCGCCGACCTTGTGGCGGCCGGTCTGGTAGCTCTTGGTGACGTTGTCCAGCTTGTACATGACATTGCGCTCCTCTAGTTAGGCGACCTTGGCCAACGCTGCGGCGGGACGCAGGCTCGCGGCGCGCCAGCTTCCGAATCCGCCGGCGATCAGCCCGCCGATGATGGCGAGCAGCACCGCGGCTCCGATGATCGAGATGGTCACCGGTGCGCTGAGATGGACCGTGACCGTCGGATTGCTCGCGAGCCGGCCAAAACCGCCGCTGCCGGGCGGCCTGAATCCCCCGCCACCGCCGCCAGTGCCGCCGAAGCCGCCCGGCCTGAAGACCCGCCCGCCCCCCGGCGTGGCCGAGCCGGTGGTCTGGCCGACCGCGGCGGACAGTGGCGGCGCGAAGTGGCCGACCAGTAGCGCTCCGAGGTAACCGAGCCCGACCCCGACGATGCCGCCGATCACGCCGATCGTCAGCGCCTCACCCATTACCTGGCCGACGATCCGCTTGCTGCGCCAGCCGAGCGCCTTCAGCGTGCCGAACTCGCGCACCCGCCTGGACACCGCCGACATGGTGAGCAGCGCCGCCAGCGCGAACGCCGCGACCAGCACCGCGATCGCCAGCCACTTGCCCAGTGAGTTCGCCAGGCTCGACGCGCTCGCCAGCGAGCCGGTTACCTCGCTGGCCAGCGAACTGGCCGTGGTTACCGTCGCCTTCGGCATCAGCGTCTTGATCTGCTTGCTCACGGTGCTGATGTGGGTCGCGTTCTGGGCCGCCACGTAGACGGTGTTGACCTTGTTCTTCTGGTCCGACAGGGCCTGGGCCCGGGCGAGCGGGATATAGAAGTCTGAGCCGGTGCCTGACGGGGTCGAGACGACACCGACGACCGTGAAGTTCGTGCTCTTCCCAGCTGAGTTACCGATCTGGACGATCGAGCCGACCTTGATCTTGTTCTGCTTCGCGTAGTTCGAGTCCACGACCGCCACGTTCGAGGTCGTGTCCGAGGTGGTGAAGGTACGCCCGGTGGCCAGCTTTGCCGACGCCAGCGGCCCGAGCGCTCCGGTCGACAAATCGACACCGGAGACGCTGAACGTGACCGGTGGCTTGAAGTTGCCGCGACCGCTTGGTGCACCGCCCGAGCCACCACTCCCGCCGATACCGCCGTTGAAGTTGCCGATCGTCAGCGAGATCCTGATGTCGGTGAGGGCGAGCGCCCCGCTCGCGCCGGCGACGTTCTTCAGCTTGCTGATCGTCGTCACCGACGATGAGCCGACCGGGCCGTACTGGCCAGTGGTCACCCGGTTCTGGTCGATCTTGGTGCCCGCCTTGGGCCTGGTCCCGGTGCCGCCATTGCCGCCGAACCCGAAGCCAAAGCCGCCGAACCGGCCGGTGCCCGCCGCCGGTGCCTGCGTGACCGTGATGTCAGTGCCGACGCCGTAGAGCGAGTGCAGTACCTGGGCCTGGGCGTTCTTCACTCCGGACGACGCGGCGGTGACGGTGATCACCAGACCCACGCCGAGGGCGAGTCCGAGCGCTATCAAGATCGCCTGCCTGGCTCGGCGGCGCAACTCGCGCAGCAAATAGGTAATGAACATCCGCTCTCCGATCTCAATTGAGCACTTGTGATCCGCCTGAATTCGGCACGATCTTGGTCCTCCCGTCTGAAGGAATCCTGAAGATTCACTAGAGATTTCGGCTGTCCGGCCAGTGCTAGCCTTCGCCAATGCGTTCGCCGCGTCCGCTGCTGGCCGTGATCACCGACGTGGTGCTGGTGCTGACGTTCGTCGTGATCGGACGGGCCAGCCATCACGCCAGCGGCGGCCTGGCCGGTTTGTCCGGCCTAGCCGGGATAGCCACCACCGCCTGGCCGTTCCTGGCCGGCCTCGCGGCGGGTGAGCTGGCCGTACGCAGCTGGCGGCGGCCAATCGCACTGATGCCGACCGGGGTCGTGATCTGGCTGAGCACCGTGACCATCGGCATGACGCTGCGGGTCATCGCAGGCCAGGGCACAGCGGTCGCGTTCATCGCCGTGGCGCTCGGCTTCCTCGGTCTGTTCCTGCTCGGCTGGCGGGCGGCCGCCCTGGTTGCTGCCAGAGTCACCACCCGGGCCGGCGCCGCGCCTCGGACCTGACACCCGCGCGGTGGCCGTATTCTTGCCGCTGAACGAGGAGGCAGCATGTTCCCCACTGCTCGCGCCGCAGCCGCGACCCGCGCGTCCGCGGCCCCAGCGGCCATAGCCGCCGCCCTCGCGGCCGTCGTGGCGCTGTCCGGATGCTCGGTAGTGCGGTCGATCAACAACGTCCGGCACGGGATCGACAGCAACCGGGCGGCCATCAAGACCTTCACCCAGGGCCTGAAGACCGGCGAAAGCATGGCGTTCTCGGCGACCTACGTGACCACCGGCTCATCGCCGACCAAGATCGTCTACTCGGTGCAGCCGCCGCACCAGGTCTCCTTCATGCAGACCGGCACCGGCAGCGACACCAGCAGCCTGGACCTGGTCAGCAACTCCTCCGGCGAGTACTCCTGCACCTCGGCGACCGGCAATTCCGGCTGGACCTGCATGAAGCTCGGCCGGGCCCAGGCGATCGCGCAGAACGAACTGGTGAGCCTGTACACCCCGTCGCATTGGATCACGTTCCTGGAAACGTTCTCGGTCGCGGCCGGCTTCGCCGGCGACAAGGTGACCAATTCGACGAGGACCGTCAACGGCATCTCGATGCACTGCGTCGACTTCTCCGCCAAGGGCGTGCAGGGACGCAGCACGATCTGCTCGACGCCGCAGAACATCCTCGGCTACGTCAAGGTCGCGGGCAACCCGACCAGGTTCGAGCTGAAGACCTACAGCGCGTCGCCGTCGGCCGCCCTGTTCAAGCTGCCGCCCGGCGCTAAGGTCACTCAGTCGAATTAGTCAGCTAGCCGAGCCGATCTCGGCCAGCACCTCGCCGAACACCTCGATGATCTGGCCGATCTCGGGTTCGGTCACCACGAACGGCGGCGAGATCTGCAGCGCCACCCCGCGCAGCAGCCTGGTGAGCACGCCGCGGTCCCTGATCGCGCGAACGATCCTGGGCGCCAGCGTCGGGTCGGCCAGCCGCGCCTCTTCGGTGATCTCCACTGCCGCCAGCAACCCGGTGCCCGCCCGCACCGTGCTGACCAGCTCAAGGGAGGCCAGCGGCGCTACCGCCGCGGCGAGCACCGGCTCAAGCGCCCGAACCCGCTGCACAAGCTGCTCTTGTTCGATCAGGTCCAGGTTCGCCAGCGCCACCGCCGCTGCGGCCGGATGCCCCGAGTACGTGTAGCCGTGCCGGAACACCTCGGTCGACCCGGCCCGCCAGAACGGCTCGGCCACGCGTCCGGCCGCGATCACCGCCCCGATCGGCAGGTACCCGGAGCTGAGCCCTTTGGCCGTGGTGATCAGGTCGGGGTCCAGCGAGAACCGGCCGCTGGCAAACCACTCACCCACCCGGCCGAACCCGGTGATCACCTCATCGGCGACGAACAGCACGTCGTGCCGCCGGCAGATGTCCCTGACCTCAGCGAGGTAGCCGGGCGGCGGCGGGTAGACCCCGCCCGCACCGATCACCGGCTCGCAGAAGAACGCCGCGACCTGCCCGTCTAGCTGCTCGATCGTCTTGTCCAGCGCGGCCGCGTCATCCCAGGCCACGTGCTCGACCTGACCGACCAGCGGCGCGAACGGCTCCGTCAGCATCGGGATGCCGCCCAGCGAGGTGCCGTAGGCGTTCATCCCGTGGTAGGCGTGCGACCGGGAGACGATGATCTGCTTGCCCGGCTGGCCGACCGCGCGCCAGTAAGCCCTGGAGAGCTTCCCGGCCGTGTCGATCGCGTCAGAACCGCCGCCGGGAGTCAGGAACACCCGCGCGTCGGCCACCGGAGCTATCTCGGCGATCCGCTCGCACAGGGCCTCGGCCGGCGGGTTAGAGAAGAACTCGAACGTGTGGTACGCGGCCAGCTCCCGCATCTGCGCCGCCGCGGCCTCGGCCAGCTCAGTGCGGCCGTAACCAACGTTGCAGTACCACAGGCTGGCCAGCGCATCGAGATAGGAGCGGCCGCTGGAGTCGACAACGGTCGAGCCGTTCCCGCCCACGATCGTGATCTCGTTTCCGGCCAGCGTCGCCATGTTGGCGAACGGGTTCCACATCCGGTTCATTGCTCCCCCTTCGGTCCGCACTAACCTACTGGTGAGCCGGCCGGCGTGTGGACCGAGCCCGCCGGCGTGGATGGAGGATGCACCAATGACGGCCGAACCCCCACCGCGTGGTCCGCTCGACGGAGTCCGCGTCCTCGACCTGACCGCGGTCGTCATGGGCCCGCTCGCCACCGCGATCCTGGGCGACCTCGGCGCCGACGTGATCACCGTCGAGAACCGGCACGGCGACATCAACCGCACGATGAGCCGGGGCCCGGTCCGCGGGCTGTCCGGCGTGTCGCTGAACCTGCTGCGCAACAAGCGCAACCTGACCATCGACATCGCCCGCCCCGAAGGCCGCCAGGCCCTGCTCAGGATCGCCGCCACCAGCGACGTGTTCGTCACCAACCTGCGCCCGGCGTCCCTCGAGCGCCTCCAGCTCGACTACGCCGACGTCGCCAGGGTCCGCCAGGACATCATCTACTGCCAGGCCAACGGCTTTCCCTCGGACAGCCCGCTCGCCAACGAACCCGCCTTCGACGACATCATCCAAGCCGCAGGCGGGGTGCCCGACATCTTCAGCCGGGCCGGGTTCGAGCCAGCGCTGATGCCGACGCTGCTCGCCGACAAGGTCTCCGGCCTGGTCATCACCTACGCGATCACCGCCGCGCTGTTCCACCGCGAGCGCACCGGCCAGGGCCAGCGGATCGAAGTCCCGATGATCGACGCGCTCAAGGCGTTCCTGCTCGCCGAGCACGGCGGCTCGGCCATCGCCGGCCGCGGCCCGGCCGGCTATCCGCGCATCCTCACCAGTCACCGCGCGCCAGCCAGAACCGCCGACGGCTGGATCGCCGTGCAGCCGCACCGCGACGAACAGTGGAAAGCGCTAGTCAAGGCGGCCGGGCTGGACGATCTCGCCGAAGACCCCAGGCTCACCAACCGCGGCTTGTGGCACGAGCCGACGTTCGGCTACCAGACGCTGGCCCGCGTGCTCGCGACCAAGACGACGGCGCAGTGGCTGGCGTTCTGCTCCGAGCACGGCATCCCCGCCGCCGAGCCCGCCGGGCTGGACGAGCTCATCGAGTCACTGCCCGACGCCGAGCACGCGACGACGGGCACGACCTACAAGGTCATCCCGCCGCCGACCAGGTTCTCCGCCAGCCCGGCGTCGATCCGGCGGTCAGCGCCGCTAGCGGGCGAGCACAACCGCGAGGTACTCGCCGAGGTCGGCCTGACGGAGGCGGAGATCGACGCGCTTGAGTCGGCCAACGTTCTGGGAGGCCCAGCGTGAGCCAGGCAACTGACCGGTCTATGTCATCTCCTCGGCCTGGCACTGGATGAACCCCGAGCTAGCCGTCCCCGAGATCGGACGGGTGCTGCGCGACCGCGGCCGCTTCGGCCTGATCTGGTCCAGCCGCGACCGCGAGGTCGACTGGGTGCGCAAACTCGACGTGCTCAGACAGCCGGCCGACACCCCGGATCCGGTCGAGGCGATCAGAGCTCAGGGCCTCCGCAACCCCCGGGTCACGCTGCCCGAGCCGAACCCCTTCACTAATATCGAGACGGCATCGTTCCGATTTACCAGGACGATCCGCGTCGAGGACTACGCGCCGATGATCGCCACCTACAGCCGCATCATCACGGCGAGCGAGGAGGAGCGGGCGGAAATCATTGCCCGCGTCCAGACGGCTGTCGCCGAGCAGTTCCCCGGTGCGACCGAGATCGAACTGCCGATGCGCTCGCTGTGCTGGCGCGCCGACCGCATCGCCCGTTAAGGCAAGCTGGCTAAGACAAGCACTGCAAAAACTTCACAACTTCATGGTTGAAAGCTTCCCGGGCGTCGATGTTAGCCATATGGCCAGCCCCGTCCAGGGTCACCTGGACTGCCCCGTCGATCTTGGCCGTCATGTAGCTGGCCGCGCCGAGGAAGGCGGTGTCGTCCGCCCCCACCACCACCAGCGTCGGAACGCTCACCTGCGGCAGCGAATCAATCACGCTCGCGTCCACCTGAGCGAGCATGCCGCGCGCGGCGAGCGCAAGGCTGGCCGACGCCTGATCGCCAGCCCGTTCCAGCCGGTCCGCCTGCGCGTAAGCCCGGTCATTCCAGTTCTGCCTGGCCTCGTCCTTGCGGAACCCGGGCCCGGTGTCCGCTAGCACCAGCGCGGCCACCCGCTGCGGATACTTCCGGTAGAACGCCAGCGACAGGTACCCGCCGAGCGAGAGCCCGCCCAGCACGGCCTGGTCCGCACCCGCCTCGTCGAGCAGCGCGGCCAGGTCCTCTACGCAGGCGGCAGCGCTGTACAGGCTCTGGTCCAGCCGGCACTGGGTTTGCCCATGGCCCCGCAGATCCCAGGTGACCACTTCGCGTCCGGCGGCCAGCGCGGCAACGTTCGGCAGCCACATCTCCGCCGACGCGCCAAACCCGTGGCTCAGCACAACCGGCAACCCCGGATCACCGCCCGCTGGGCCGACCTTCTGATACCAGATCCGGGTTCCGTCTTGCCTGTCTAGGTAGGTCATCTCTGGTTACCTCGGTACCTCGCGGAACGGGACGTCCTTGCTGGCGTCGGGTTCCTTAGGCAGGCCAAGGATCCGCTCGCCGATGATCGTGTGCTGGATCTCGTCGGTGCCGCCCGCGATCGAGATGCCGGGCACCGACACCAAGATCTCCGCGATCACCCCGTCGGCCGGCGCATCCGGGCTGGCCAGCAGACCGGACGCACCCGCGATCGATCCGTGCACCCGGGCCGCCTGCCGGGCGATGTCGCTGCTGGCAAGCTTGCCGATCGACCCGGCGGCACCTGGATTGCGCCCGGCGGCCATCGCACTGGCCCGACGCTGCGCGGTCCACCGCGCGGACATTGTCGCCTCCGCGAGTCGCGCGAGCTGCTGCCTGATCACCGGATCGGTATCCAGTCCGGCGTCGACCGCGCGGGGCGCCACCAGGTCGGGCCGCCCGGCTCGCTGCGGATACCACTTATGCGGCTCGCGGGCAGCGGTCCGCTCTTCGATCGCCTCCCGCCAGGCTCGTCCCGTCGCGTTACGTGGCGAGGAAGCGGGCCGCGAGGCGGCGAGTCTTCGCTCGTGCGCGAGCGTCGTGATCGCTACCGTCCAGCCGCCGCCCGGCTCCCCGATCAGGTTCTCCGCCGGCACCTCGGCATCATCGAAGAACACTTCGTTGAAGGACTGATGCCCGTTCATCTGCCGCAGCGGCCGGACTTCGACCCCGGTCTGGCGCATCGGCAGCACGAACGCGGTAATCCCCCGATGCTTGGGCGCATCCCAGTCGGTGCGTGCGAGCAGCAGCCCGTAGTCCGCCGTCGCCGCCCCGGTCGACCAGACCTTCTGCCCATTGATACGCCAAACGCCGCCATCTGCCCGCGCAGTGCTCGTCAGCCCGGCTAGGTCAGAACCGGCACCAGGCTCGCTGAACAGCTGGCACCACGTGAACTCGCCGGTCACCGTCGGCCGGATGAACCGCCGCTTCAGTTCCTCGCTCCCGTATTCGAGCAGGACGGGCGCCACCAGCGACATCCCGACGCCCTCCGGTGCTCCGGGCACTCCGGCGGCCGCGAGTTCTGATGCGGCCGCGACCGCCAGGTCGGCAGGCAGCGACCGGCCGCACCACTGCGCTGGCCAGCCAGGACAGGCCCAGCCGGAGTCCGCCAGCAGCTCCCGCCACTGCGCCAGGGTGAGCTCGGGATCCCAGTGCCCGGCTACCCACCGCTTAACGTCGGCCCTGACCGCCGCCTGGTCGCTCATCGGCCCTCGAACCTCGGCGTCCGTCGCTCGGCCGTTGCCTTGACTCCTTCGGCGAAGTCCGCCGTTGCCCAGAGTTTTTCCTGCTCGATCAGCTCGCGCGCCATCGCATCCTTGGCGCGGTCGGCTAGTCCCGCCCGCATCGTCGTCCTGATCGCCCGCACCGCGAGCGGCGCCGCCTCGGCTAGCTGCCCGGCCAGTTCGCGCGCCGCCGCGCGCGGATCGTCGGCCAGCCGGTCCGCGAGACCGATCGCGACCGCCTCCTGCCCGCCGACCCGGCGGCCGGTGTAGAGCAGATCCCAGGCTCGCTGCTGGTGCAGGATGGCCGGCAACGTCGCGGAGAGCGCGAACCCCTGGTGCAACCCGAGCCGGGAAAAGTTCGCGCAGAACCTGGCGGCCGGACTCGCCACCCGGAAGTCCGCCGAGCAGGCCAGGCCGAGCCCGCCTCCGACCGCAGCGCCCTGCACGGCCGCTACGACCGGCAGCGGCGCCTCGAACAGCCGCAGCGCCGCGTCGTAAAGCTCTCGGGCGCCGCCGCCCCCGCCGACCCGATCGGCCGAGGACCGTCCGGTGAAGTCGGCCCCGGCGCAGAAGTTCTTGCCCTCGGAGCACAGCACAATCGAGCGGGCTCCGGCCTCCGCCGCCGCCTCGTAGGCGTCGGCCAGCGATCCGATCAGCCCGGCGTCAAAGAAGTTGTGCGGCGGCCGGTGAATCTCCGCCGTCGCTACGTACTCGCTGATCTTCAGGCCGACGTCGCCGAACGTCCTGCGCTCCACCGTATGCATGCCAGGAATCATCTCAGCAAGCATCAGCGAAGCTGAAGACGCGTCACGCTCTTCTAGAGTCAACCCCGACCGGCGCCGGACTTTCGCCCCGCCTCGGTAGGGTCGGATAATGCCAGATTTGCAACTACTGCGAGCTGACCACGGCCAGGCGATCCTGGCTTTTGAGCTGGCGAACCGCGCCTACTTCGCTGGCTTTATCTCGGACCGAGGTGATGAGTACTTCGACCAGTTCGCCGAGCAGCACCAGGCGATGCTGGCCGATCAGGAGGAGGGCAAAGGCGCCTACCACGTGCTGGTCGCCGACGACGGCTCGATCCTCGGGCGGTTCAACCTCTTCTTCACGGCAAACGGCATCGCCAATCTGGGCTACCGGGTCGCACAGGACGTCGCCGGCCGTGGCGTGGCCACCTCGGCGGTCTGCGAACTGGTCCAGCTGGCCGCCGCGCGGCACGGGCTGCACACGCTCAGGGCAGCGACCTCGCACGAGAACGTGGCGTCGGCGAAGGTACTGGCCAAAGCCGGTTTCGTCCCGACCGGCCCAGCCGGTCCTGGCGACCTCGGCGGCGGACACGGCACCTGGTACCAGCTGGACCTCGCCGCTGACCGTACCTGACGGCGGGCACGGCAGCTTACCGGAAGTCGCGGCTCTGGGCGGCGGTGACCACCCGCAGCTTGCGCAGGCTGGTCGCCAGCAGGCTGACCGCGCCGTCGAGCCGTTCGACCTTGCCGGTGATCACGAGCGCGCTGGCGGTCACCCCGATCTTCCTGTGGCGCTGCCACACGTCCGGCAGGCAGATCACGTTCGCTATCCCGGTCTCGTCTTCCAGGCTCAGGAAGACCACTCCGCGCGCGGTTCCCGGCTGCTGCCGGTGCGTGACTAGCCCGCCAATGCTCACCACGGTCCCGTCCTCGGCTTTCGCCAGCTCAGCCGCCGGCAGCACGCCGCGGTCGGCCAGCATCGGCCGGATGTGCTCGATCGGGTGCGTCGCCCCGTAGGTCCCGGTCGCCCACATGTCCGCGAACGTCACCTCAGCCGGCGTCATCTCAGTCAACTGGGGCGCGGACATGCCAATCGTGGTCCCCGGAAGCTGCCCGGGCCTGATCGTCGCCGCCGCACCAGCCGCCCACAGCGCTTCCCGCCGGGAAAGCCCGAAACAGCAGAACGCTCCGGCGGTGGCTAGTGCTTCCAGCGCCTGTCGCGGCAAGGTGGTACGCCGCGCGAAGTCGTCGATGCAGGTGTAGGGCTGGCCGGCCACGATGGCGGTGGCCGCGTCCTTGCCAAGGTTCCGCACCTCGGCCAGACCCACGCGGACAGCGGGCTGATCAGGAACCGGTTGTCCACCAGAGGGTCCAACGCGATCTTCTTCAGCCTGACCGGCCCCGGCCCCTTCCGCCACATTGGCCTCGGGACCGGCGACCGGCCCGCGCAAATCTTTCTCCCTAAAAGGTGTTGATCTTTCTAGGGTGGCGAGTACGCGGCTGGCATTGATGTCGACGCCTCGTACTTGCACCCCGTGCCTGCGTACATCGCTGATCAGGCTGGCGGGCGAATAGAACCCCATTGGCTGGGCGCGGAGCAGCGCGGCGGTGAAGGCGGCCGGGTAATAGCACTTCAGCCAGGCGCTCGCGTAGACCAGGTAAGCGAAGCTGATCGCGTGCGACTCTGGGAAGCCGTAGCTGGAGAACGCGAGTATCTTCTCGTAGATATCCTCGGCCACCGCCAGAGAGATCCCGCGCTCTCCCATTCCCTCGAGGAGACGGGCACGGAGTTCTTCAATCCGTTCCGGCGCGCGCTTGGAGCTCATCGCCTGCCGCAGCCGGTCGGCTTCCGCCGGGGAGAACCCGGCGCAGTCGATCGCGATCTGCATCATCTGCTCCTGGAACAGCGGAACGCCGAGCGTCTTGCCCAGAGCTTGCTCCATCGACGGATGCGGCAGGTCGGGCTGTTCGTCGCCATGACGGCGGCGCATGTACGGGTGCACCGAGCCGCCCTGGATCGGCCCCGGCCTGATCAGCGCGACCTCGACGACCAGGTCATAGAACTCTCTCGGCCGCAATCGCGGCAGCGTCGCCATCTGGGCTCGCGACTCGACCTGGAACACGCCGACCGTGTCGGCCGCGCACAGCATGTCGTAGACGCCCGCGTCCTCCTGCGGGATCGAGTGCAGGTCCCAGCGGACGCCATGGTGCTCGGCCACCAACTCGAAGCAGTCCCGCAACGCAGTCAGCATCCCCAGCCCGAGCAGATCAAACTTGACCAGGCCGGCGTACGCGCAGTCGTCCTTGTCCCACTGCAGTACCGAACGGTTCGGCATCCGCGCCCACTCCACCGGGCAGACCTCGGCCACCGGCCGGTCGCAGATCACCATGCCACCTGAGTGAATGCCCAGGTGACGAGGCATCCGCTGCATCCACCCGGCCAGCGCGACGACCGGTTCGGGTACTCCGGCATCAGGCGGGACCGGCTGGCCGGCCGCGTAGCTTCGCGGCCCGACTTGCTTGGACCAGGCGTTCTGCTGTTCGGGCGAGTAGCCAAGCGCCCGGCCCGCGTCGCGGATGGCCATGCGCGGCCGGTACGCGATCACGTTGGCTACCTGTGCGGCCCGCTGCCGGCCGTATTTGTCGTAGACGTGCTGGATCGCCAGCTCGCGTCTATGGTGCTCGATATCGAGGTCAATGTCCGGCGGGCCGTCCCGGCCGGCCGATAGAAACCGCTCGAACAGCAAGCCGTGCATGACGGGATCGACGCTGGTAATTCCGAGCGCGAAACAGACGGCCGAGTTAGCTGCCGAGCCCCGTCCCTGGCAGGCAATTCCCTCCTTCTTACAGAACTCCACGATTTCGTGCACGATCAGGAAGTAGCCGGCGAACCCAAGGTGCTCGATGACGTCGAGTTCGTGGCTGATCTGGCGATAGGCGCCCGGAATGCGTTCGGCCGCCGGATCGCCGTACCGCTCAGGGGCCATGCGCGTGACGAGTTTCCTGAGATGGCTTATCTCGGTCTCGCCGTCTGGCACCTCAAAGTCGGGCAGCTTAGGCGCGATCACCTTGAAGTCGAACGCGCATTCCAGCCCGAGCTCGACCGTCCGTTCCAGCACCCCCGGGTATCGGCGCAGCTTGTACGCCATCTCCTGTCCCGACCGGAGATAGGCGCCCCCGGATGCGGCCAGCCAGCCGTCCATCTCATTCAGGCTGGTGCGCGCCCTGATCGCCGCCAGCGCTTGCGCCAGCTTGGCCGCAGCGGGTGTCGCGTAGTGCACGTTGTTCGAGGCAACCACGCCAACGCCAACTTGACCGGCCAGCTCGAACAACGCGTCATTCCGCTCGTCGTCACCCGGCAGCCCGCTGCAGATCAGCTCGACCATCACGTTGTCGCGGCCGAACATGCCGATCAGCGCCTGCAACTCAGTCGCCGCGGCCGCCAGCCTGCCGCCCCGGCTGGCGCTCTGGCTGGCGCCTTGGCCGACGCCTCGAGTCAATGCGGTGGACACGGCGCCCTTGCGACAGCCGGTGAGGACTACCCAGTGCCCGTCATGCGCGTCGGCCAGCAGGTCAAGGTCGTAGTCCGGCCGG
>DASYAT010000087.1:0-48021 GCA_036501205.1 Streptosporangiaceae bacterium
CTGTGCGTAGTGAATACAAGCACCCCGAGGAACCCGACGTCCTGCCGCCGCCGGATGCGTTCGTGGTGGCACCGGCCACCTTCAACACGATCAACAAGCTTGCAGCGGGTATCTCCGACACCCTGGCGCTGGGCCTGCTCAACGAAGCTATCGGAACCGGTCTGCCGATCGTCGCCGCCCCTTTCCCCAATCAGATGCTTTCCCGGCACCCGGCCTTCAAGGCGAACATCGCGACTTTGCGATCGTGGGGCGTGCGTCTGGTCTACGACCCGGATCAGTTTTCCCTGCCCGTCCCCAACCAGGGCGACTCAGGGAACTCCTTGTTCCCCTGGACCGCCCTTCAAGAACAGCTGTCCCAGCTCAAGACCGGGCCAGCAACGTAGCGGGGCTGGGAACTACTTGTTCCCACCGCGGGGAGTGATCGCGCCCGCCTTTGCAGTCACGCTTGGACCGCCAGGCGACATTCTCGTGAACCGCGATGGGCGGGACCTGAGTTAGGAGATGCGTGGCCTTCGGATGCAGTGACGCTGACCTGGGATCATGTCAGGCTCCACTCGCTCAGCCGCGCACTGAGGGCCGGGATCCGCCCGGCCGGCGCGCCGCTGCCGGGAGCGGCACTTACCATTCATTAGCGGTGACTTACCATCCATAGCGAGCACTTACCCTGCATTACCCTTGTATTTTGCCGGGAATGCCCTGATTCGATACGGCGAAACGGATGGGAAGTGGCGCTAATGAATGGTAAGTGCCGTGCAACGGATGGCAAGTGGCTTCAAGTCCGTGCACCCACTCCGACCCGAACCGCCCGCGACCGGATAGAACCGGCATATTCGCCGGTTGAGCCGACCGCACCAGCCTGGCCTAACTCAGGCGCGTCAGCTGATGACAGCCGTAGCCTATGCGCTCCACCACCTCATCGCCCGACTCCGCGACGACGACTGCACCCTGCTCGCCTTCGATGTCGAGGACCCGGCCAAGGTTCTGGTCGAGGGCACGGATGAATGAGCTCGATCAGGTCAAGCTGCTGGAACCGCGACGCGTTTCGTGATCCATTGCCCGGATAGTGCCTTATGTTCCGGCGGCTAGGCGGCGTGTTTTGGCCAGTGTGACGGTAATCGGTCATTCAGGCTTGTACCGTGCATAGATCAAGATCATCGCGATGGGAGGCCGGGAATGGCGGTCAGGACGACGATCACGCTGGAAGACGATTTGAACGGCAGCGCGGCGGATGAGACGGTGCGGTTCAGCCTCGGGGCCACGGATTATGAGATCGACCTCAGTGCCGAGAACGCCAGCCGGTTCCGCGCGGAGCTGGCGCCGTTCGCCGAACGTGCGCGCAAGGTCGGCAGCGGGCAACTGGCCAGACCCGGGCGGTCAGCCGCGACGCGCCGAGTTAGTGCCGAAGTACGAGCGTGGGCCACTGAAAACGGCCTCAAGATCAGTGAGCGAGGACGAATTCCGGCCAGCATCGTTCAGCAGTACCAGGCGGCCATGACCGGGCGGTAGGCGCCGGACTGAGCATCGGAGAACAGCAGGCACTCCCGGCCTGACATTAACTAGACGACGTAAGCGCACTCAACGGGAGATGACGATGCATTACACAACGCTGGGCAATTCGGGGCTCAAGATCAGCCGGATCGCGCTGGGCTGCATGAGCTTCGGCGATGCCTCACGCGGCCACAACCTGTGGGTGCTCGACGACGAAGCCGCTGAGCCGCTGTTCCGCCAGGCTGTCGAACTTGGCATCACCTTCTGGGACACCGCCAACGCCTACGGCATCGGCACCTCGGAGGAGATCGTCGGCCGGGCTATCCGCAGCTACACCCGCCGCGAGGACGTCGTCTTGGCCACCAAGGTCTTCTTCAAGATGCACGATGGCCCTGGTGGCTCTGGCCTGTCCAGGCGCGCGATCCTCGAGCAGCTCGACGACTCGCTGCGCAGGCTCGGCACCGACTACGTCGACCTCTACCAGATCCACCGCTTTGACCCGGCCACCCCGGTGGAGGAGACGATGGAAGCCCTGCACGACATGGTCAAGGCCGGAAAGGTCCGTTACCTCGGCGCCTCTTCGATGTGGGCCTGGCAGTTCTCCAAGATGCAATACCTCGCCGAGCTGCACGGCTGGACCAGGTTCGTCTCGATGCAGAACCAGTACAGCCTGATGCAGCGCGAGGAGGAGCGCGAGATGTTCGGCCTGCTGGCCGATCAGCGGGTCGGATCGATCCCGTGGAGCCCGCTGGCCAAGGGCCGCCTCGCCCGCCCGTGGGGCGAGCAGACCACGCGCAGCGGCACTGACGAGATCGCCCGCTGGATGCTGCCGCACGACGACAAGCCCATCGCTGACGCCGTCGAGCACGTGGCCAAGGGACGAGGCGTGTCGATGGCGCAGATCGCGCTCGCCTGGGTGCTGCGCAATCCAGTCGTCAGCGCCCCCATCGTCGGCCCGACCAAGCAGCACCACCTCGCCGACGCCGTCGCCGCGCTCGACGTCGCGCTCACCGACGACGAGGTTTCCGAACTCGAAGAGCACTACACGCCGCGCCAGCCCACCGGCTACTGATCCAATTGCCGTTGGGAGAACGCCGATGAGCGACCAGGCTGAGCATCGTCTTCGGGAGGAATGAGCTGCGGTGGTCTGGCTAGCTGGTGTCGAGGTGCCGGAAGGTTATTTCCTGGAGCAGCAGGCGGATGGCGGCGGCGGCCGGGATCGCGACGAGCGCGCCGATGATTCCCATCAGCGCGCCGCCGACTAGTACCGCCAGGACGGAGATCACTCCGGGGAGCTGCACGGTCTTGGCCATGATTCTGGGGACGAGCAGGTAATCCTCGGCCAGCCGGTAGGCCACGTAGAAGCCGGCTGTGGCGATCGCGATGGGCACCGACACGGTCAGCGCCACCAGGGTGACGATGGCACCAGCGGTCGTAGAGCCGATGACCGGGATGAGATCGAGCAGCGCCACCAGCAGTGCCAGCAAGATGGGGTAGGGGATGCCGAAGATGAGCATCCAGATATAGGTCCCGATGCCGGCGACCGCTGAGGTCAGGAAATTCCCCAGGACGAAGCCCCCGACCTTGGCGAAGATCTCGTCCCCGATGAGGATGGCGCGGGTGCGCCGCGACTGGGGAGCGAGCCGGTAGGCGAAGAGCTTGATCTTCGGCATGCCGGCCAGAAAGTAGATCGTCAGCACGGCGACCACGAATGCTGACCCGGCCGCGCTGAGCACCAGTTCCCCGGCGCCCAGCGCGCCGCCGATCAGCTCGCTTCCCCTGGTGTGGACCAGGTTGGTCACGTTCTTGCGGATATGGAACTGCGCGTTCAGCTTCCCCAGCTCGGAGTTGTGATTTTGGAGCGCGTGCAGGTAGCCGGGCAGGTTCTGGGTCAGCGCGGTGACCTGTGCGGAAAGCGGCGGGATGGCCGCCGCGAAGAACGCCGCGACGACCACGGCGGCGGCGAGCAGGATCGTAATGACCGCGGCCCATCGCGGCAGCCCGCGCCTGGTCAGCCACCTGACCAGCGGGTCCAGCCCGGCGGCGATGAACAGTGCCAGGCCGATCAGGACCAGGACGCCGCGCGCTCTGATGATCACCTCGGCCAGGCCGTAGGTGACCGCGACGCCGGCCGCCGCGGCCATGCCGATGAAGAACGGCGATCGCTTGTTGATCGGGCGGCCCGGCCGGCCAAGGCCGCCGGTCCGCTCGGCCAGTGCTCCGGCCGCGTCGACCGTCGCTTGCATCCGGTCCTCGGCCTGCTCAGGCGTCAGGCCGCCACTATCGGCCGCCTCAGCCAGCCCGTCCAGGCGCCGCCCGAGACCGTCCGCGGTAACCGCACCGGCGCGAAACCGGCCCGCCGCCTCACCAGGTTCCTGCTCGTTGTCTGGCACCTTGGCCCGCCGCTACGCGCGCCGTTTAGAAGTAGTGGCGCCGACCGCCAACGGCCCGGCCGGTCGACCCGAGCAGCGCCAGAATGAGCCCGGCCACCACCACGATGATCCCGATAGTCCACAGGATCGGGATACTGGCGATGAAACCGATGATGAGCAGGATGATGCCAAGAACAATCACGTAGGGCTCCTTGCGGGCTCGAGTAACAGGCGAGCCTCGCCTCACGACGGCACCGGTGAAGGTCCGCCCTGAAACAGAAAGCTCCGGATTTGCGGGCGCCTCTCGTCGGCGCCAGCGAGCGTTAGCTACCCGCCCCCCGGCTCCCAAACGTGCATTTCGCCAGGCATTCACCGCGATGTCGAGTGACGGCAGCCCAGCCGCGACGGCGTCCTGCGGTTTACCGGGAGCAGTAAGCTATCCGGCTACGTAGAAATCGGACGCAAAATTTTATGCATAAAAATTAGCGATGGTTTTGACGTCGTGCCCCGAGGCCGGTCGTTCCGCCTGCTAGCCGCGCCGGTTCAGGCGATGCCGAGGCCGCTGACGCGCAGCTTCGTCAGCAGCGCAACCGCGGACCCCCCGCCTCCGGCACGCCGCCCAGGCCGTCGTGGACCCTAAAGTACTCGCCAGGATCGATGGCCTGTCTCACGCTGGCGTAGAAGGAAACCTCGTCGATCAGGCGGCTCAGCATGAAAACGCGCCGTACCTGCGGCCGCGGCGCGGCCAGGAGCAGAAGGCCGTCGGCCTGCCAAACCCGGCCGTGCGCGCGCACGAGTGCTGCTGCGCCGCTGCAGTCGATGAAAGCCAGGTCGGCCAGATCGACGATCGCTTCACGGTGACGGGCCGCTGCCGCGGTGAGTGCCGAAACGACGTCGGCGGCGTCTGCTATGTCGAGTTCACCGCGCAACGCGACGATGACGTGATCGTGGCAGGGATGAATAGTCAGATCCACGCTGAGCATTAGCATCGCCTTCCTGCAAGTGCAGCAAGGCGAGGTCTGGACCCTGGCGGCATGATTCACTACTTCTCTGGCGCGATGCTACACCTAATCGCGGCCTACGTTATTTGCAAAGGCTGAGCCAGTTTTCCGTGATTGCCATTTTCGTGCAGTAAGTCATATATTAATTCGGTTGCCCGGAGGTATTCTCAGGCATGAGCTCCGATGTGCCCGCGGCGGGCGAGGAAGTCTGCTATTCCCGTTTCGTCCGGCGTGGTGATGAAGGCGCCGCGCACCGTGACCAGGATTTCGTCGGCATGATCCAAGCAGGCCCAGATGGAATTGCCGCCGGGATCGGCCAGCTTGACCTCGGTCTGCTTAGCGCAGGGCTTGCCGTGCGGATCACTGACCTGGCACCGGACCCTCTGGCCGCCCTTGGCGGCGACGGCGTCGGCGGCCTCGCGCAACAGCGAGAACCGGGACTTGGCCTCGTCTTCCCGCAGCGGTGGCTGGGAGACCGACCGTTCCCGTTGCCCGATCAGCACGGTGTTGCCATCGGGATCGGTTAGCCTCACCTCTCCGCCGGCGGCGTGAACAGGGAAGCCCATGTGATCGGCCGCTACTCCGGCGGCTTCCAGGTTGCTGACGATCTCTTCGACATCGGTGAAGAAGAAGTAGAACAGCAACGGCAGAGCCGGGATATCGAGCTGCGGCCTCGTCGAGGTCAGCAGAACCTGGTTAGCGCCGTTATGCATCGATGACCAAGCCGAGGTCGCCGCGCGCCCGGACGAGTGCTCAGCGAACCCGAGCAACTCATAGAAGGCGCGGGAGGCGTCCATGTCTTTGACGTATGTCGCCGAGACCATCGACTGAAGAGCCGTACTCACGCCATAAACATACGCCGGTATGGATGCTCCATCACCCGGTGCCGGACGGTTCGATCGTCACCATCTGATCGAGTCCAGTGAGCTGAAAGATCCGCCGCACCGGCGACTCTCCAAGTGCTACTCGCAGCTCCGCCCCGTGGGCGCTGACGAGCTGCTGACCGCGCGACAATGCGCTGAGCCCGGCCGAATCGCAGAACGACGTCGCGGTCAGGTCCGCGGTCACCGTCGTCGGCGACTTGGCGAGGACGGCAGCGAGCAGGTCGTAGACATCCTCGGCGTTGGTGACGTCGATCTCCTCGGGCATCGTCACCGTGGCGTGCGAACCGGTCCAGCGCACGGCGGCATCCGGCAGTGCCGCGGCTGGGCCTGGAGAGCGAACCTCGCTACCCGGCCCTGTCGCCGTCGCCTGAGGATTCAGATCGTGCATTTTGGGGCCACCTATACGCGTCGCCAGAGCGAGCCACCGGGCGGTCGGCGTCGCGACTGGTCCGATCTCCTGCTGATAATAGGCCTCAACCGCCTGATCGAGGGTATCCGGGGACTCACGCTTGCGTGCTGAACTGGGGCCGGCCGCCCCCGGGCCGTGCGCGCGCGTGTCAGAATCCCAGCTTGGGAGGAAGATTCCGTGAATGACCCGGGGACGGATGGCTTGGGCGGCCTGGAACATGTTGCACTGATCTATAGCAGTCCGCAGGAACTTGTGACCGCGTTCACTGACTTCCTTGAGGTCGGGATGGCCGACGGAGCAGCCATGATCGTGGTGGCGACAAACCAGATCGTCGAGCGTCTCCGCAGCGCTCACGTTGAGAATGAGGGAATCGCCCTCGCCGACCTGAGTCGCCACGGCACGAATCCGGGCCGGATCCTTTCAACGCTGCGCATGTTCGCGCACCAGCATCGGAATAGGCCGGTACGGTGCCTCCAGGAACTGGCATGGCCTGGACGGCACCCAGATGAGCTGGCCGAGGCGCTCAACTATGAAACGGTGGTCAGCGATGCCTTCGCCACGTCGGCGAGCATGCTCTGCGCCTATCACGCGCGGTTGGAAACCGCGGTAGTGAGGGCGGTGCAGCATATTCACCCGAAGACGTGGAGCGACGGACGAGCCGAAGACAGCCGGCCTGGCGCTGGAGATGCCGCCTTTCCTGACGACCGCGAACTGGGCAATCCGCCGCCCGGGGCGGCCCGGCTGACCTTCCGTGATGATCAGGCCGGTGTTCGGCGGTTCGCCGCCGCGCTCGCACAGCAAGCAGGGTTGTCGCCAAGGCGGGTGGCTGACTTCGTAATAGCGGTGGGCGAACTCGCCGCCAACACGCTGACCCACACCACCGGAAAGGGAACCCTGACCTCTTGGGTAGCCGATGAGGCCCTGATCTGTCAGGTCAGCGATTCCGGTCAGATCGCTGACCCGCTCGCGGGCACCTTCCGGCCCGATCCCCGGGCAGCAGGAACCAAGCGCGGCCTGTGGCTAGTACATCAGGTCGCGGATTTGGTGCAGGTCAGGACCGGCCCGGCCGGGACGACGACCCGGCTGCGCATGTGTCTTCCTCGCTAGGGTCACCGCAGGACTGCCTGGCCCGATGCAGGACGATCATGGCGACATCGTCCTCCCGGGCTCCGAACAGCGACAGCAGGTGGTTGCTGAGGGCCTCGACATCGGAGCTGTCAGCGTCCCTGACCGCCGTGCGCAGTTTTTCCAAGTTGACGTCCAGGCTGATCCTGCGCTCTTCGACCAGCCCATCGGTGATCAGCACGGCCGTGCCTCCCTCCGGGAGGTAGGCCGTCTCGGTATGCGGTTTGTTTACCGGCAGGCCCAGCATGAGTCCGCCTTCGCCGACATAAGTCGCCTCCGGGCCGGAGATCATCAGGATCGGCAGGTGGCCGCAGTTAACGATCTCCAGGTTCCCGGTCGCCGGATCGAGCAGCACCAGGCACAAGGTCGCGATAATCCCAGGGTGATAGCGCTGCAGCACTGCGTTGACCAGGCCGGTTATCGCTGCCGGCGAGTGACCTTCGCTGGCGTAGGCGCGCAAGGCGTGGCGCAACTCTCCCATGACGGTCGCGGCGTGCAGCGAGTGTCCCTGGACATCGCCGATCGCTATGAGGACGCGGCCGGGCACGATCAGGGCTTCGTAGAAGTCACCTCCAACCGCAGCTTGGTCGCTGGCGGGGATGTAACGGGTCGACATCGCGAAGCCGGGAATCTCGGGCAGCGAGGTCGGCAGGAAGCTCCGTTGCAGGGTGAGAGCGATCATGTGCTCTTCGGCGTAGGAGCGCAATGCCTCAATGCTCAGCGCGACTGACTGCACCAACTGGCGCAAGACGTGCTGCTCGTCCTCGCCAGAGAAGCCCTCGCGGTCCACCGCGATCGCGACCGGCGGCCTTCCCCGCTTCGTCCTGGCCGCCGCCAGGCAGATGTCGGCCTGCAGGACGCTTTCCGGTACCAGCCGCCGCCAGTCGGCACCGCTCACCGCGCCGACCGCGCTGGCCTCGTTCGGCTCAAGGACCGGCCCGGCCACCCGGTCCACCAGTCCGGCCCGGCCGCCATGGCGCACCGGTTCGCTGCCGGGCGAAGCGGCCGAGGTTCTCCTGACTTGTCCGTCGGGCAGCTCAAGGAACAGAACGGCGGGCGTGCCGAATATCCTGGCCGCTCCTGATACCGCCACGCTGGCCAGCTGGTCGAAGGTCTCAGCCGCGTTGATGTCGAGCGTCACGCTGGCGAGCTCTTTGAGCAGAGATGCGGTCCGTTCGGCCCGGTGACGGGCACGGTAGTAGCGAAGTATCGCGGTCACGACCGCGATCAGCTCGTCCGGTTCGGCCGGATCTATCAGGTATGCGTCTGCCCCCTGGGTGAGGCCGTGCGCACGGTCGGCCACAGCCACCGCTGTCGCCGATACCTGGACTATCGGCGTGGCGGCGGTCAGCGGGTTGGATCTGATCTGCCGGCAGACCTCGAAGCCGCTCATGTCGGGCAGGTTGACGTCGAGTATCACCAGGTCCGCAGCGCTCACCCGGTCGAGTGCCTCTTGCCCAGTCGTCGCCTCAATGACCTGGTGACCGGCGCGCAGCAGCCAGGTGGCGAGCAGGTAGCGCTTTGCCTCGACATCGTCGACGACGAGGATCATCCCTGGCGCATCGTTCATCTGAGTTTCCTCGTCGCCTGACGGATGCTGAACATGAGCCGTTCTCTGGTGATTTCGTCTTTCCTCAACAGGGCGGCGGCACGTGGCGGGGGCGGCACGTCGAGCCCGGTGATCACGATGGCCGGCAGGTGGCCCGGCAGTCGGTGCAAGAGCGTATCGCCGTCCACGCCCGGCATCAGCAGGTCCGTCAGCAGCAGGTCGACGTCGTATTCAGCGATGACGGCCAGCGCCTCGGCGCCATCTTGAGCCTCGATGATGTGATCAGCGATCCCGGCCAGCATCCGTCCCGCCAATTGCCTGAATCCGGCTTCATCGTCAGCGATCAGCACCGTTCCGATCGACGGCAGGCCGGCAGGCAAGCTCAGCGTCACGGTGGTACCGGCACCTGGTTCGCTGGTGAGGGTCAGCCCGGCACCGAGCAAGCCAGCGACTCGCCGGGCGTACGGCAAGCCGAGCCCGGTGCCGCCCCTGCGAGCTCCTGGTACCTGATAGAACTCCTCGAAGACGCGTTCTAGCTGGCCGGCGGGGATCCCCACGCCAGTGTCAGCAACCGTGATATCGACGGTCGAAACCGTTGTCAGCACGCTCAGCCGCACTTCGCCGCTGTCGGTGTATTTAATGGCGTTCGACAGCAAGTTACGCAAGATAGCGGTAAGCGCGGCCTCGTCGGTGAGGATCGTCGCCGGGGCACCGGCGTCGCTGACGATCACTTCGACCGGTTTGCCTTCGGCAAGCGGGCGCGTCAGGGCGCGAAGCCGGCTGAGCAGTTCGGGCAGCCTGACATTCGCCGGCTCGATCGCTAGCCGGCCCGACTCGGCCTTCGCCACATCGAGCAGGTCGTTGACCAGCGTGAGGAGCGTCTTCGTGGAGGATCTGATCAGCTGCACCTGGCGCCGTTGCTCGGTGCCGAGGTCACCTTCGGCTGGATCTTCCAGGAGCCTGGTCAAGCCAAAGATCGAGTTCAGCGGGGTCCGCAGCTCGTGACTGACGTTCGCCCAGAACCGGTCTTTGGACTGTGACACCTCGCGCAACTGCTCGGATTTCTGATCAAGCTCGGCGTAGAGCGCGACGACTCCCTGGTTGGTCTGATCGAGTTCGTCGGAAAGCTCCTTGTACAAGGCGACGACACCGCGATTGGTCTCGGTCAGCTCGGAGTTAAGCAGTAGAAGCTGCTCCTTCTGCCGAGTGAGGTCTTCGAGCGCGGAGATCAGGTCCTGGTTGTTGCGCCGCAGTTCGTCCAGACCGGACTGGGGCAGCACGGCCGCCAGGTGAGCTCGAATCGCGGCGACGTCCGGCCGCAAGCCACTCGGCCTGCGCTTGGTCATTGTCACTACGATGCCGCTGGCACTGGCCTCATCGACACTTACCTGGTCCATGAGCCGCGCCGCGCCCGATACCCCGTCATCGGGCGGCTGGCCGGGCACCGCGATGGTCAGTATCAGGTTCGCGTTGTCTGACGCGAAGCCGACCACCGCCGTCAAGCCCACGCTGATCGTGCTTCTGGTGATCTCGCTGAGTGCCGTGGCCACCCGGACCTGATCTTGGTGCTCCAGTCCGAGGTCGGCCGCCAGCCCGCGGCCCAGCCGGCGGACCGTGAACACGCCGGGGAGATCGACGACATCAAAGCTGGCGAATTCGGTGATCATGGCTTGATTACCAGCACGCCGGCGTCATCGCGATTGATCCCCGCTTCAGCGAGCAACGTTGCCGCGACCACCAGCGGATCCTTGGTTTCCAGCGCGGGCAGGGCACCGGCCTCCCACCGGCTGCTGACACCGTCGGAATGCAGGATGACGGCCGCGCCCGCTGGCACCTCGTAGTCGAATTGCCGGATCGAACGCGCCTGATGACCGGCGATACCCGGGACGGAGAGCATGCTCTTGCGGCTGCCGCCAGACAGGATGGTCGCCGCGATATTGCCGAGACCGGCGAACCGGGCGAGACCATCCGTCAGCTGAACTATGCCGATGGCGGCACCGCGGGTACCGCCGATGCGCTCGTGGACGCGCCGCAGCAGGACTGCCGGTTCGCCCGCAATGTCGTCAAGAACCGCCGCGACGGCTTCAGCGGAGGCCTTGGCCGCGAGCGGCCCGTGACCTAGCCCATCACTCATTATCGCTGTCAGCGTTCCGTCGATGCGAGCCGCTGCAAAGCGGTCGCCGCACTCCACCTCACCGCTGATCGGCCTGATCAGGCCAGCGCATTGAATGCCGACCGGATCGGCGCGCGGCACTGGCCAGAACCGGGCTACGAGCGCCGAGCAGCGGCCGGGCACCGAGTAAAGGTCACAGAAATCCGCCAGCCTCCGGATAGCGCCGAGTCCGATGCCGAGGGTGCCGGCCGTGGAATGGCCATCTCTCATGGCGGCGCTGACGTCTCCGAATCCGGGGCCCGCGTCGATGGTGACGAGATCGATACCAGGCTCGGGCCCGTCCCGGTTGATGGCGAGCAGGAGTGATCCCTGTTTGGCATGTTTGTGCAGGTTAGAGGCCGCCTCGGAGACGGCGAGCGCGAGCTGGTCAATTCTGGCCGCAGGAAACTCAAGTCGGCTGGCCATCGTCTGGGCCGCGTTGCGGCAGGCCGCGACCGCGCTCGGCTCTTCGACCCTCACCCAGCGCATGTCCTGCGGCCCGGGGGCGAGCAACGGCCAGTTCAGCGCGACCACTTGACAACTACCACGCTTGTTCCCGTACCCGGCGCGGACGTGACCTCAAATTCATCGACCAGGCGGCGGGCACCAGACAGCCCAAGGCCGAGCCCGTCGCCCGAACTCCAGCCGTCGGTCAGTGCCAGCTCAAGGTCACCGATTCCGGGTCCGCCGTCAGCGAAAGAGATCTTGACCCCGGTCCGGCCGTTGCCGGACTTGACCACCTCTACCGTGGCCACGCCGCCACCGCCATGAGTGAGCGCGTTACGGGCCAGTTCACTAGCCGCTGTTACCAGCTTCGTCTGGTCGACCAGTGACAAGCCGTTATCCGCGGCCACCACGCGGACCTTCTGCCTGACGCGCACGACATCGTCCCCGGACTGGATGGGGAACTCGTCCATCACCGCGTCCCGTTCAGCAACTCCAGGCCCTTCTCGGCGTTGAGAGCGGTTCGGACGCCGCGGAGGCTCAGGCCGAGTTCGGTCAGCGTGATCGCTACCGCGGGACGCATCCCGACGATGATCGTCTCGGCGTCAAACAGCCGCGAGATGGATCCGATCGTGTTCAGCATCCGCCCGATAAAGGAGTCCACGATCTCGACCGCGGTGATATCGATGATCACCCCGCGGGCCCTGGACGTAGTCAAGGTATCGGCGAGGTCCTCCTGGAGGCGCATGATGCCCTCGTCGTCCAGATCCACCTGGATCGAGACGAACAGCGTCGACCCGATCTTGATGATCGGCACCCGCTCCATCAGGCGGGTCCGATCTTCAAACCGGCCCGGCGCAGCGAGTGCTCGAGCGCGTCGGCCAGGGTTGCCTTGGTCGCTATGTCACCGAACTCGATGCCCAGCGCCACGATCGTCTGCGCCACCTGGGGCCGGATTCCGCTAATCGTGCATTCGGCACCGAGCAGGCGGGCAGCGCCCACGGTCTTCAGCAGGTGCTGAGCCACTTCGGTGTCCACCGTCGGCACACCCGTGATGTCGATCACCGCCTGGCTGGCCCCGCTGGACACCAGCGCATCAAGCAGTTTTTCCATCACGAGCTGAGCACGCGCGGAGTCGAGGGTGCCGACCAGCGGTACGCCGATGATGCCATCCCACAGCCGCACTACCGGCGTGGACAACTCGAGCACGGCGGTGGTTTGTTCCGCGATGATCTGCTCGCGGGTAGCGGAGTAGGTCTCGAACGTATGCAACGCGAGATCGTCGATCATGCGGGAGAACGTGAGGTATTCGCCCACCAGTTCGGCTGACTCGCCGACGAGTTCATGCAGTGCGTCCTTGAGGGACAAGATGCCCAGCGCAGTCTCGGACGGCGTGAAGCCGTTCCTGGCTCGCGACCGTGAAAGTTCCTCCAGGGTTGCCCGCAGCTCACCGAACGCCTGCTCGTCGGCACCCGACATAGCCCGCAGGAGCAGCGCGTAGAAATCGTCGATCTCGCGTCGGACCTCGACCGCCGAGATCCGGCCGCGAACCGTCCCGACCACCAGATCACACCAGCGGTCGGCGATCTTTTCCCGATGGTCGGCCAGGTAAGTGGCCATGCGACCCTGGGTATTGTCAACTTCCATGCGTATGCGCCCTAAGCGTTCAGTATCGGATCCCGGATGATTGACCCAACTTACAGCCAACTCAAGCGCCCGGACATGCTGCGGCAGAGGAGCGCGACCTCGGGCAGTTTGTGGTTTGCTCGCGATCTGGCGGGTAGGGCGGCGCTCGTGGTGACGAATGCTTGAAGCGCAGGTTGAGGCGTGGCCAGGCCGCCCGTTCCCGCTTGGTGCCACCTTCGACGGAGCAGGCACTAACTTCTCGCTCTATTCCGAGATCGCGGAGGGCGTCGAGCTCTGCCTGTTCGATGACGAAGGTGCTGAGCACCGACTGGCGCTCGATGAGATCGACGCCAGTTGCTGGCACGCCTACCTGCCGGCGATCTCGCCCGGCCAGCGCTACGGGTACCGGGTGCACGGTCCATGGGAGCCACGAGCTGGCCTGCGGTTCAATCCGGCGAAGCTGCTGCTCGACCCGTACGCGAAGGCGGTCGAAGGGGCCGTCCGCTGGGCGCCGGGCTGCTTCCCCTACAACTTCGGTGACGAATACGCGCGCAACGACGAGGACAGCGCCCCCTACATGCCAAGGTCTATCGTCGCGAACCCGTACTTCGACTGGGGCAACGATCACTCGCCGGACGTGCCGCTGCATGAGTCGGTCATCTACGAAGTGCACGTCAAGGGCTTCACGGCCCGGCACCCCGATATCGGGGAGGAGTTGCGCGGCACCTATGCCGGGCTAGCGCATCCGGTAGCCATCGGTTACCTGACTCGCCTCGGCATCACCGCCGTGGAACTGCTCCCTGTGCATCAGTTCGTGCGCGACTCGCACCTGGCCGATCGCGGTCTCAGTAATTACTGGGGCTACAACTCCATCGGCTTCCTGGCCCCGCATAACGCCTACGCGGCGGCCGGCCAGCGCGGCCAGCAGGTCGCCGAGTTCAAGGCCATGGTCAAGGCGCTGCACGCGGCGGGCATCGAGGTCATTCTCGATGTCGTCTACAACCACACGGCCGAGGGGAACCACCTGGGCCCGATGCTGTCTTTGAAGGGCATCGACAACGCCGCGTACTACCGGCTAGTTCCTGGCCAGGAGGAGTTCTACTACGACACCACGGGGACGGGCAACAGCCTGAACGTCGGTCACTCGCACACGCTCCAGCTGATCATGGACTCGCTCAGGTACTGGGTCACCGAAATGCACGTCGACGGATTCAGGTTCGACCTCGCCTCGGCGCTGGCCAGGCAGTTTCACGATGTCGACCGGTTGTCGACGTTCTTCGACCTGATCCAGCAGGATCCGGTCGTCTCGCAGGTCAAGCTGATCGCCGAGCCCTGGGACCTCGGTGAGGGCGGCTATCAGGTCGGCAAATTTCCTCCGCTGTGGTCGGAGTGGAACGGGCGCTACCGCGACACGATCAGGGACTTCTGGCGCGGCCAGCCGGCTGCGCTCGGCGAGTTCGCATGCAGGCTCACGGGGAGTTCTGACCTCTATCAGGCCGGTTCCCGGTACCCGGCGGCCAGCGTGAACTTCATCACCGCCCACGACGGCTTCACGCTCCGTGACCTGGTTTCCTACAACGATAAGCACAACGAGGCCAACGGCGAGGACAACGCCGACGGTGAGAACAGCAACCGGTCCTGGAACTGCGGAGCCGAGGGCGACACCGACGATGCGGAAGTCCTCGGGTTGCGCCAGCGTCAGCAGCGGAACTTCCTGGCCACGCTGATGCTGTCGCAGGGCGTCACGATGCTCGTGGCAGGCGATGAGAGCGGGCGCACGCAGCGCGGCAACAACAACGCCTACTGCCAGGACAACGAGGTGTCCTGGCTGGACTGGGAGCATCCCGACTCCGAACTGCGCGAGTTCACCACCACTCTCATCGCGCTTCGGCGCGAGCACCCGGTCCTGCGCCCGCGCCGCTGGTCTAGCGGCGGCCAAGCGCTCGGCGGGACCGGCATCGGCTGGTGCCGGCCCGACGGCCTGGAGATGAGCGACGGCGACTGGAGTTCCGGCTGGACGTCGGTCGGCGTGTTCCTCAACGGCCAGGCGATCACGGGGAAGGACCAGCGAGGCCAGGCCGTCGTCGACGACTCCTTCCTGGTGCTGTTCAACGGCCACTACGAGGGCACGGACTGGACGCTGCCCAAACAGTGGGGCGAGTCCTGGACGGTGCTGCTCGACACCGCCGCGCCGGACCGCCAGGGGCAGGCCGCAGACGGCGGGCAGTCCCTGGCGGTCGCGGCCAGATCGGTGACAGTCCTGATCCGCCCGAAGAACTGACAGGACGCTAGCCGGCCGGCAGCCGGACCTCGGTTTAGGTCGCTGGCGCAGGGGAAGCTGGCGTTTGTGAATTCATTCACAGCCGCGAAACGAGCTGTAATAGCTCGCCGTACCGGGGCCTGGTTTTTGTGGTGGGTATTGCTCATGTCTTTCTGGGTCATACTCGATGACTCCCTCGCGGCTGATGAGTTGCTCGCCGGGGCCGGAGCCGCTGCGATCGGTGCTTTTCTGGCTGAGCTGGCCGCGTATCAGGCGGCAAGTCAGGTGCGACTGCGGATCGAATGGCTTGTTCCCGCTCTCGGCTTGCCGTGGAAGCTCGTGCGCGATACCGGCGTGATCTTCGGAGCGCTCATGAGGCGGCTGACGCGGGGCGAGTTGCCGTCCGGCGGATTCCGCCAGCTGCCCGTGCGGTTCGGGCCGGACAGCGCTGAAGGCAAGACGCGCAGGTCACTGCTGATCGGCGGACTCTCTGTCGCGCCGAACAGCTTCGTACTCGGCCTGGACCGGCAATCCGGCGTCATGGTCGTGCACGAACTGGTGAGCAGAGAGCCGGAGGCGGACGATTGAGCGCCTTCCTGATCACCGCCATCGTCATGCTGATCGCGTTGGTCCCGTCCGCGATCGTCGTGGCCAGGGGTGACGTTCCGGACGCGGTGGTGGCATTCCAAGGCATCGCTTCCAGCATCGTGATGGAGCTTGCCCTGATCGCCGAGGGCTTCAACCGCAGCGGAGAATTCGAGCTCCCGGTGCTTAGCGCGGTGCTGCTCTACGGCAGCGGGCTTGTTTTCGTGCGTTTCATGGAACGGGGATTGTGACGATGCGAGCAGTCGCGGTCGATATTTTTCTCGGGCTAGGCGCGGCTGTCGCTATTTTGTCGGCAATAGGCATCCTGGTGATGCGCGATGCTTACCAGCGGCTGCACTATGTCACGCCACTGTCGCTGCTAGCCCCGATATTGATCGGCGTTGCCGTCCTCATCCAATCCGGCTGGTCAAGCCGGAGCGCGCAGATCTGGCTGGCCATCGGGTTCATGGCGATCGCCGGCCCCTACCTCAGCCATGCCACCATGCGGGCCTTGCGGGTCCGCGATACCGGCGACTGGCGCCTCCGCCCGCCCAAGCACACGGATCAGCCGTGATCGAAACGCTGCAGGTCGTCGTGCTGCTGCTGGTCGCGGCCGGAGCCACTGGCGTCGTGCTGATCAGGTCCCCGGTCCGTCAGGTCGTCGCGCTCAGCGTGTACGGCCTGCTGCTCGCGGTCCTCTTCCTGGTCTTCCAAGCGCCCGATGTCACGCTCTCCGAGCTCACGGTCGGCGCCGTGATCCTGCCGATTCTGCTGTTGCTCGCGCTCGCCAAGGTCAGGGAACGCGAGAAGTGAGCCCGGCCGCGCGCCGCTGGGTGTTCCTCGCCGCCATCGCCGGACTGGCGGCCTTCTACCTCTGGGGACTGGCTGGCCTACCCGGATTCGGCCACTACCCAGGCCCTTACGGACTCATCATCAACAAGATCGCGGTGGCTCAGACCAACGCCACGGGCGTAGTGTCCGCGGTCAACTTCGAGTACCGCGGCTTCGACACGGTGGGCGAGGAATTCATCTTGTTCATGGCCGCTACCGGGATGAGCGTCGTGCTGCGTCACCTGCGCGGCGAGCGCGAGCGGCCGGGCCTTGAGCGGGGGATCGGCGCCGACGAGCCGCCGACCTCTGACGCCGTGAAGCAGGCCGCGCTGGTCTTTGTCGGGCCCGTGCTCCTGATGGGCTGGTGGCTGGCCTCGCACGCGCAGACCAGCCCGTCCGGAGGTTTCCAGGGCGGGGTCGTGCTGGCCACCGCGTTCATCCTGATCTACCTGTCGGGAGGGTTGCTGACCTTCCGGCGGATCAGCCCGGTCACCCTGACCGACGCGGTCGAGGCGGTCGGCGCCGCGGGGTTCGCCGCGGTCGGACTTGCCGCGGTGCTGATGGGCCTGCCCTTCCTGTACAACTACCTGCCGCTCGGCATCAAGCCGGGCGCGGTGAGTTCGTCCGGCACGATCGCGCTGATCAGCTTCTTCGTCGGCGTCGAAGTCGCGGCCGCGTTCGTGCTGATGGTCGGGGAGATGCTGGAGCAGACGTTGCTCGTGCGAGGCGAGGCCGCCACATGACCGTCCTCCCTTACCTCGTCGTGGTCTGGATACTCGCGGTCGGCCTCTACGGCATGGTCACCAGCCGCCATCTCATCCACCTGATCATGTGCCTGATCGTCGTGCAGTCGTCCACCTACGTGCTGCTGCTCGCGGTCGGCTACCGGAACGGGGCCGTCGCACCCTACTTCTCCGACATCGGCGTGCACACCCCGGCCGTCGACCCGGTGGTCCAGGCGCTCGCGCTGACCGACGTCGTCGTGGAAGCGGCGGTGACCGGGCTGCTGCTCGCGTTCGCCGTCCAGGCGCAGAAGCGGTTCGGCACGCTCGACCCGCACGAGCTCGTCCAGATCAAGGGCTGAGGATCGGCCGGCCTTGAATCAGCTGATGCCGCTGCCGGTCGTGGTCCCGCTGCTCGTGGCGGCCGCGACCGCGGCCCTCAGCCCCGCGTTCCTGGCTAAGCGCTGGCTGCTCGACGGCACGGCTATCACCGCGAGCGCCGCCACGGCCGTCGTCCTTGGCGTTATCACCTACCAGTCCGCCCACGGTGAGGTCGTGTACTGGTTCGCCGGCTTCCGGCCGTCCCATCACGCCGCGATCGGCATCGACTTCGCCGCTGATCCCATCGGGGCCGGCCTCGCCTGCCTGGCCGCGGTGCTGGTGACCGCGGCGATGATCTTCTCCTGGCGGTACTTCGAGCGAGTCGGGACGTACTACCACACGCTGATGCTCACGTTCCTCGCGGGCATGGCCGGGTTCTGCCTGACCGGGGACATATTCGACCTGTTTGTCTGGTTCGAATTGATGGGCGTGTCGGCTTACGCGCTGACCGCCTACCGGCCGGAGGAACGCGGGTCGCTGCAAGGGGCACTGAACTTCGCGATCACCAACAGCGTCGGCGCCTACCTGTCCCTGTCCGGCATTGCCGTCATCTACGGCCGGACCGGCGCGCTCAACATGGCGCAGATCGGCCGCGACCTCGCTGGTGGCCATCACGTGGACGGAACCATCGAGGTAGCTTTCCTCCTAATTATTACGGGTTTGCTGGTCAAGGGTGCGATCGTACCTTTCCATTTCTGGTTGGCCGACGCGCACGCCGTCGCGCCGACGCCGGTCTGCGTGCTGTTCTCCGGAGTGATGGTGGAGCTCGGGCTCTACGGGGTCGCCCGGGTGTACTGGTCGGTCTTCGGCCTGGCGCTCGGCCACCGCACGGCCCTGACCGGTATTTTCGTGACTCTCGGCCTGCTGACCGCGGTCGTCGGTGCGCTCTTCTGCTTCCGTGAACGCCATATCAAGCGGCTGCTCGCGTTCTCTACGGTCTCGCACGCGGGCATGTTCCTGGTCGGCTTCGGTTTGCTCACCCCGCTCGGTCTGGCCGGGGTCGCCGTTTACGTGGTTGGTCATGCGCTGGTGAAGGCGTCGCTGTTCCTCTGCGTCGGCATCGTGCTCCATCGCCTCGGTTCGGTGAACGAGACCGCCCTGCACGGTGCTGGCCGTAGCCTGCGGGCGACCGGAGTGGTCTTCACGGTCGGCGCGTTCGCGCTCGCCGACATCCCGGTCTTCGCCACCTACCTCGGGAAGGGCTGGATCGAGGACAGTGCCGCGACGCGCGGCCTGCCCTGGGTCACCGTGGTGCTCATCGGCTGCTCGATCCTCGTCGGCGGGGCCGTGCTGCGGGTGGCCGGCGGCGTCTTCTACGGCCTCGGGGATCCGCCGAGCGAATCCGCCGAGATGGCCAGCGAGGCCTCGGAGGAGACCAGCGAAACGAGTCTGGGCAAGCAGCGGACGCCGCTGTCGATGATCGGGCCGGCCGCGATCCTGCTGACCGCGGCGCTCGCGGTTGGAATACTGCCGCATCTCGGGCCGGCGGTGGAGTCGGCGGCGCTGCGGTTCGCCGACCAGGGCGCCTACAATGCCGCGGTGCTGTCCGGATCGCACGTCAGCCACTTGGCGGCAGCTTTTCCCGTCCAGCCCGCCGGGGTGACGGCGGCCGGCCTGCTCACTGGCGCCGCCTCCGCGATCGGCGCCGCGCTGCTCGCCTTGGCGGCACTGTACTGGCGCCGGCTGCCGCTACTGCGGCATGGATTCGAGCCGGGAGCCGGGCTGGTCCGCCCGATCAGGCAGTTCCAGAGCGGCGTGATCAACGACTACATCACCTGGGTGGTGCTCGGGGTCGCGTGCCTTGGCGGCGTGCTAGCGCTGGCGCTTAGGTAAAGGGTCAGTCGGCCGTTTAGGGCGCTCGCTCCGGGTTAGCGGCACCGTATGAAAATCCTGTCGCGTCTAGAGCAGTCGACGATGCTTGACCGGCTGGTGAAACCGGGTCAAGAGCTGGCCAGGCTCATCCCTCCAGGCAAGGTCAGAGACGCGCTGCACGGGGTGTGGCTCGGTCATCCTGCACATCCGGCGCTGGTGCAGGTGCCGACCGGGGCGTGGCTGAGCGCCAGCGTGGTCGGCCTGCGCGCCGATCAGGAGCCGGTGGCGCGTGCGCTGACCGCCATCGGGCTGGCTGGCGCCGTCCCGGCCGTGCTGACCGGGCTGGCCGACTGGTCTGAGCAGCATGAGCAGCAGATGCGGGTCGGAGTAGTGCACGCGCTGGCCAACGCGACGGCCATCACGTGCTACGCCACCTCGCTGGCCACGGCGAGGCCGGCCGTCAGCAGGGCGCTGCGGCTGGCCGGGCTGGCGGCCGTGTCGGCTGGCGGGTTCCTGGGCGGGCACCTGGCGTTCCGCCTCGCTGGCGGCGCCAATCACGCTGAGGCGGTGCCGCACCTGATCGAGCCAGGCTGGCACGGGCTGATGCCGGAATCCGATCTGCGCCAAGGCGCCTTGGTGCGCGCGATGCTGGGCGAGGTTCCGGTCGCGGCGATCCGCCGCGGCGGCCAGGTGCACGTGCTCGCCGATCGCTGCAGTCATCTGTCCGGTTCGCTCGCCGAAGGGGAACTATCGGGTGACCAGGTGACCTGCCCGTGGCACGGCAGCGCCTTCTGCTTGCGCGACGGGTCTGTGGTGCGGGGTCCAGCGACCGCGCCGCAGCCGTCTTTCGAGACGCGCATCGTCGACGGTGTCGTCGAGGTCAGGCTGCCTGGCGCGGGCTGAGCTTCTTTCCGCGCCTTCGCCTGGTCAGCTACCCGGGCTCGTTAGAGCATCAGCGCTCTCGAATAGCACTTCGGCTGGCCGGGTGAAGTGCCGACCTGTGTTGTCACACGCTAGGCCGCCGGGTTCAGCTCCTTGGCCGAGGCGGCCTGGGCGTGCGGGTTGCCGGCCTCGACGGCGGCCTGCCGTTCCGTCTCGGCGTTGATCTCAGCGCCGAACAGCACGGCGATGCCCGTGAGATAGAGCCAGAAGATGAGGATAACCACCCCAGCGAAGGCGCCATACGTCTTGCCGTAATTGCCGAACTTGGAGACATAGAACGAGAAGCCGAGCGAAGCAAGAATGAAAATGGCTGTGCCGATCAGTCCGCCTGGGCTGGTCCACTGCCATCTCGGTATCTCGCGGTTAGGCCCGACGAAATAGAACACGCTGAACAGCAGCGTGATCAAGATGATGGTGACGATCCATCGAACAACCGTCCAGGCGGCCGTGAATGCCGCGCCGGCTACGGGCAGGTGGCCCTCGATCCCCGACCCGATGGAGGCACCAAACACGATCAGTGCCGCAGCGAGGCCGCCTAGGACAACGATGGCCAGCATGAGCAGGAATGCGATCAGCCGCTTAGCGATGAACTTGCGATCTTTCGGCACGTCGTAGGCGACATCCAGGCCGGTCTGCAGTGCGGTCATGCCCGATGAGGCGCTCCAGACCGCCACCAGAACCCCAATGATCACCACGACGAGCGAGCCTTTGCCGGCCTGGCTGGTGGCGGATTTAACGGCACCGCTGAACACCCCGGCCGCCCCGGGCGGAAGCGCGGTGGTCAGGCCGTTGACCAGGTGCCGCACCGTCCCCGCGCCGATCTGGATCAAGCTCGCTACGCCGAGCAGCGCGATCAGCGCCGGGAACAGGGCTAGGAACCAGTGATAGGCAAGGCTGCCTGCGGTCATCGAACATCGGTCCGCCGCGAATTCCTTACCTGACCTCTTCATGATGTCGAGCCACCCGGTCCGGCCGAGTTCGAGCTGGCTGTCAGGTCCCGGCGCGTCCGTAGTCTGCGGAGGTATGACCTCCTGCCGGGAGCGGCGGCGGCCAGGGCGGGAGGCGGTCATGTCGCCTTCTTCTGCTCGCCGTTCTCGCCCGGCCAGAAGCCGGTGAGCCTGAGGGTGCCCTCGGCGGCGCCGCGGTCGATCGCCGCCTTGACCACGCCGTAGACCGCGCCCTGCAAGGCCGCCGCCGACAGGATCTCTCCCCAGCCTCGCCTGGCGTCTGTGGCCTTCGGGGCGTCGTCTTCGCGGGCGGCGAGCTTCCAGATCTGCTTGAAAATGGCGCCTGCCAGTACCCCGCCGAGCACGCCGGCCATGAGGCTCAGCGGTTTGTACAAGACCTTAGTCATGGTTCCTCCCCGAGACCTTAGTCATGGTTCCTCCCCGAGCGCTCCTGCTGAGGCGCCGCTCCCGTGGTGACTACCCAGCCATCGGACAGCAAACGTTGCCAGGCTTCGTCGCAACGCCACCGACGCAATCGATTCGTGAGGTGTTTGTGGTCGCCGCTGCCGGGAAGCCGACATTGGTGATACCGCAGTCCGGGAGGCGGCTATGCGACACGATATGGCGGAATTTATCCAAACCGACAAGACGGCATCCGAGTTTGTCGAACTGGTCAACTCAGGCGAGCTTGATCTGCCTTTGCCCGGTAGCGGCCGCACTCACGATCGCTGGTTCGCCTTGGAGGCTCTCGGCAGTCGCGATCTGTCCTTGGCCAGACTCAGCGAGGGGCACGCCGATGCGGTCGCCATATTGGCTGAGCTTGGCGGCCCTGAGCCAGGTGAGGGCAGCAGATGGGGCGTCTGGGCCGCACGGCCACCCGGGCCGGCCCTCGCGGCACGGAAGGTCGACGGCGGCTGGCGGGTGAGCGGGGTGAAGCAGTATTGCTCAGGAGCAAGGTCATGCACCGATGCGCTGGTAACCGCGGCTGCCCCCGACGGTGACCGATTGTTCGCCGTCAGCACGCGTTCGATCGAGCCCTTGCCGGGCACCTGGCCGGCCACCGGCATGGCCGGCAGCGACACGCTCAACGTCCGATTCCGTAGTGTCCAGGCCCAGCCGGTCGGGCAGGTAGGCAGTTATGTCAGCCGGCCGGGCTTCAGCCACGGCGGCGTCGGCGTGGCGGCCTGCTGGTACGGGGGCGCGCGGGCGGTCGGCTATACGCTAGCCAGCGCCGCGGCGAACCGGGACATCGGACCGCACGGACTGGCTCATCTAGGTGCCGTCGATATAGCGCTGCGCTCGGCGAAGGCGGCGCTCGACGAATCCGCCGCGGAAATTGACGCGGACCCGCTTGACCACAAGTCGGGCGGCCGCGCGCTCGCGCTGCGAGTACGGGCGCTGGTCGAGGCGACCGCGACCGAGGTCATGCACCGGGTCGGCCGCTCCCTCGGGGCCGGGCCGCTTTCGCACGACGAATCACATGGGCGCCGGGTAGCGGACCTGACCGTCTACCTGCGCCAGCATCACGCCGAACGCAATCTGGCTGAGCTCGGGACGGTCGTTGCGGACAGCGGTGCGTCGTGGTGAGTTCCGCGGCCAGCCTGGATGCCAGCTACTTCGATGCCATGTACGCGGCCTCGGCTGACCCGTGGGGATTCGAGACCCGGTGGTACGAGCGGCGCAAGTACGCGCTCACGCTGGCTATGTTGCCGGCCGAGCGCTATCAGGACGCCTTCGAGCCTGGCTGTTCGATCGGCATACTGAGTCAGTTGCTGGCCGGGCGCTGCGACCGGCTCCTATCGTGCGACATGGCGGAAGCGGCCGTACGCGAGGCTCGGCGCAGGCTCGGTGGCCACCGCCAGGTACAAGTCGAGCACCGGGCGATTCCGGCGCAGTGGCCAGCGGGGTCATTCGACCTCATCGTCTTCTCTGAATTCCTCTACTACTTCAGCGATCGCGACCTGCGCCGCGTCGTCGAACTCGGCGAGATGGCACTGCGCCCGGGCGGGACGTTGCTCGCGGTGCACTGGCGGCACCCGGTGGCCGAATACCCGCAAGATGGCGACACCGTGCACCGAGTGCTCGGCGAGCGCCCTGGCCTCGCCTGCCTTGCCAGCCACCGGGAACCTGACTTCCTCGCCGACGTGCTCATCAGGACCGATTCCACCCCGCAGTCCGTGGCGCAGGCGACGGGCCTGGCGTGATCAAGTCCGTCGGCGTCACCGTTCCAGCTCACAATGAAGAAGATCTGCTTCCCGCTTGCCTGCGCGCCTTGCGGGCTGCCGCGCAGACTGTCGCCAGCCTGCCGGTGCATGTGGTCGTCGTCGCCGACAACTGCACCGATCGCACGGTGCAGGCCGCTGTTTCCGGTGGTGCGAGCGTGATCAGCGTCAACGCGCAAGCGGTCGGCACCGCTCGTGCCGCCGGAATGAAGGAACTGCTGCGCCACTTCGCCGACGTCGACCGGCGCGATCTGTGGCTCGCCACGACCGACGCGGATACCATCGTGCCCCCGGCCTGGCTGGAGCGGCAGTTCCGCTATGCCGATCAGGGCTGGGACGCGGTACTCGGCACGGTGTCCGTCGCCGAGTGGACAGATGTTCCCGCCCATCTTCCCGCGACCTTCGCGGCGCACTATGAGTTCGGCGAAGGCCCTCATCCGCACGTGCACGGCGCGAATCTCGGCATAAGGGCATCGGCTTACGCGGGCGCGGGCGGATTCGGCCACCTGGTGACCGCCGAAGATCACGCCTTCGTCAGTGCGCTCACGCTGGCCGGTTACTCCGTTCTCCGGGCCGCCGACGTCGCGGTGACCACATCCGCGCGGCTCAGCGGCCGGGCGCCACTCGGGTTCAGTCACCTGCTCACGAAGCTGGCCGCCGATGCGCCCGGGCCCTGGGCCGAAGACTCGCACAGCAAGCCACGCTAACTCGGTTCAGCCCTCTGGTCCGGATCATGGGCGGTCTTCGGCGTTATCGGCGGGTCGCGCGGGCGGCAGCGCTGCGTTCGGGTCTTAGCGTTGCCGGTAGTCAGTTCTCCCGACGAGTTTTCCAGGTGAGCGCGCACGAACCAGTAGAACTGCTCAAGCTGGCCTGCCTGCTCGATGAGCATGTCCTGGGTGACCGGGTCGGGCGATGAAATGCGGGCCTACGAGTTCCAATGCACGTGCTTGAGTGTCAGAGCCAGGTCATTCTCGCGCTCGCGGCGCCGCCGTCCGGCAGTGCGCTCAAGGTTTAACCCGATTACCCAGGGAAGTGCGCGGACAAGGCCCGTACGGGTGGGCCACTCGGGCCGTCTCTCATCTTGAGAGGTGAGATATGACCATTCGGTGAGTCTGTCCTTCATCATGGCTGGTGCCATCGTGCTCGGCCTGTTCCTTTGGCTTGCCATCGTGCTGCGAGCCAGCCGCCAGCGGGCCAGGCGGAATCCCGTCCAGGAGAACAGCAAGCATCGCGAAGTGATGGGCGGCCAGTTTGATGCCGCCGGGGGCCGGCAGGTGACGCCGCGCCGCGACGATCCAGTGTGAGGCCTTGGTAGCGCGGATTCGCGGACACCTAGCGGAAGGAATGCAGGAGGTATTTGATGCGGCTTCGGGAAGCGTGACGGAGACGACGTCGCTAAGACCGCGCCATGCGGTCCCAAACTGGATAAGCACGTTCGTGCCGTCAAGAAGGCGGTAAAGGCCGGCTATACCCACATCGCGATTGCCCAGATCGGCGCCGACGAGCAGGACAAGTTCTCGGCCTGGGCCAGCAGCGAACTCCTGCACGCGTTGCGGGAGCTGGACAAGTCTTGATCAAGACGCCGATGGATGAGCGGTAGTTTCCGGGGGCACAGCCTCCCGGCTACTGGCCGAGCATGGCCTTGAGAGTCCGGGCGTTGCGGACGGCATTGGCGTCGCCGTCGTTGTTGAAGTAGGCGAGTACTTCGGTGCCCTGGCGCTCCCACTCGCGGATGCGGTCGGCCCACCAGGCCAGGCTTTCGTCGCTGTAGGAGCCGCCGTACAGGTGGCGGTCGTCCGGGCCGTGCAGGCGGATGTAGGCGAAGGGGGCTGTCACCCGCAGGACGCATGGAAGCTGGGCTCCGCTCATCACGCAGTAAGCCGCACCGTGGTCTGCCAGCAGCGCGAACACATCCTGGTCGACCCAGCTTGGATGCCGGAACTCGACGGCCACCCGGATCCAGCCCGGCAGCGCCTGGAGGAACCGGCCGAGCCGGGCGTCGTCCCGCGCCTGACCGGGCCCGAGCTGGACCAGCAGCACGGCCCGCCGGTCGCCCAGCTCGTGCCACCCGGCGGCGATGCGTCCGATCCAGGCCTCGGGCTCGGCCAGCTGCCTGGCGTGGGTCAGGCCGCGCGGGGCCTTGACCGACATCGCGAACCCTTCCGGCAGCCGCTGCCGCCAGCTGGCAAAGGCTGCGGGCCGGGGCCAGCGGTAGAAACTGCTGTTGAGTTCCACGGTGCTGAACGATGCGGCATAGCAGGCCAGCCGCCGACCGGGAGCCAGGCCCGGCGGGTACAACTCTGGCTCCCAATGGTCATAGCTCCAGCCCGAGGTACCGATGCTAGTCACGGGCCGGTCTCTACCCGCCCGCCGGATCTCATCCCGGGCTCAGAGCGGAAAGCCCGTTCTGCGCCGCACCAGCGCAACGTTAAAGCTGCAGAGAATTTGGCCCTTTCTTCGCGGTCACGCTAGCGGGAATGGGCTGCCGAACGTGCCGTCGGAAATAGGATGCAGGTGCATGTTCCCGATCCGCATTTGGCTCCTCGGCCAAGGTCAGGAATCGGCCAGCGACTGAGGCAGCCGCGGCGGCTCAGCTGCCTGGCTTTCCTGGCTGGGTGACGGTGTGACGAACAGCAGCTCTGCTGGCCGGGTGAAGTGCGCTACGACGCCAGGCGTGAGCACCGGGCCGTCCCCCGGCCGGTCCGTCAGCTGGCTCACGAACGCCCTGATCGCCGCTCGTTTCTTCAAAGCGACGCCACCGGCTAGCGGAACCTGCCGGGCCCGGCGCCAGGGCACGCGCGAATCAGCCGGAACCGCCCAGTGCCACATCCAGATCGGATAATGCAGCACCAAAGGGCACGCCGCGCGGGCGGCGCGGCCGGCTGCCTCGTGGTCGGCATGGCCGTCAAATTCCCACGGAGCGAGACAAACATCGAAACCGGCGCAAAGTTCCCGCAAGCGGCTAGCCAGCTCTCCTTCGCACCGGCGGAGACCGGTGTCGGGTAGCCGCAGCCTGATCACCTCAGCCGACCCGATCTGAAGCGCCCGAAGCGCAGCCGCTGACTCAGCCGCCCGCTGCGCCGCGATGAGCTGCGGATTCGCTTCAGGATGGGAGCCTTCGCCATCGGTCGCGGCGATTATTCGCAGCCGGACGCCAGCAGCGGCCAACTGCGCCATGGTGCCGCCGACGCCGAGCACTTCGTCATCGGGATGAGCGGCGATCACTACCGCACTGCCGATGCCGGCGAGCCGAGCGATCGGCAGGCAGGCCAGGCCGATCCAGTGCTGCCAAGCGTCCTCGGCCGTACCCGGGCTGTCGATGAGGTTGACCTCAGCGGTCACGGGCCGCCCCTTCCTTTCGCTCTCCTCAAATACATCGGCCACGGCTCCTCCCGAGTTCACAGCTGACGCCTGATCCCTGCCTCGCGTTCGGCCTGCTCGATCTGGTGACTGATGTCGCCTTCGATCGATGACTTCGCCCGGCCGCGCCGCCCGATTGGCAAGATGGTCCGCTGCGCCGCATCTTCAAGCAGCAGCGCCAGACCCCCGTAGAGCGCGAACGCCGCTAGCGGGAGCCCGATCCACCCAGAGATACGCTCGGTCACATCGCTTCCGCCCCGGGTCACCTGGTACGCGCCAGTCAGGACGAACCGGCTGGCGCCGACCAGCAGCAAGGCAGCGAAAGCCGGTTTGGTCCGCATCGCCCCGCACGCCAGCGCGATCATGTTGGCCGCCATCGTCAGCAGGAACAAGCCCAGGGCCGGGCTGCGGCCGGACGCCGATCCTGAGAGCAACAGCAATGCCGTTCCTGCCCAGGTCGCGCCAAGCAGCGTCAACCCTGTCGCGGCCCCCACATCACGGGCCAGGAAGGCAAAAGGCCAGCCAGCAGCCGTCAGGTTGGCGGGTGCCCGCAGCTCGTTCGCGGGCTAGGCTCATCGTTCTTCTCCCCCCGGCGATACCCGAAGATCCGCAGTACGTTGGCTACCGCTGCCCGAGAGCGCGGACTTTACTCGGGACGGGGTCGGATCGTCTGAGAGCTTGCGAATATTCGCCCTGCGAGGCATGCGTTGACGGGCAATCTCGTTGAGTTCCGCATGCGTCTTACGGCCTTCGCGCGGGATGAACTGCCGTAGCGCACCAAGTCCTGGCCATCCCGAGATTGAGCTGCCGTTGCCTGGGTACCAGCTGCCTGTGATTAAGGACGGGCGATCGCGGTGGGTTCTCGAAGACGTACGCAGGAAGGCGGGTATGGAGACCGCCACCCGACGGCTGATGCTCGGTGGGGTGTTCCCGCTCTGGCTAGCCGCTGGCGCCGCCGACTGGTACCTGCACCGGCGTTCAAAGATCGAGGAGACCGCAGGTCCGCGCGAGTCGCTGATCCATCACCTGATGTTGGCCGAGACTGGCGTCCCGGTGATGCTCGGGTTGTTTTGTGAGGTGAACGCCGGTGTGCTGGCTGCGGCGTACGGCGCGGTGGGCGCGCACAGCCTGACCGCGCTCTGGGACCAGGTCTATGCCGAGCCGCGGCGCAGGGTGACGGTGCTCGAACAGCACATCCACAGCCTCCTGGAGGTATCGCCGATCATGGCGGCGTTCTTGCTGACGGCCCTGCACTGGGACCAGGCGGGCGCACTGGCACGCCGGGACCGTAGTTCGGCCCGGTTCGCAATCCGGCTGAAGCGGCGTGACTCGCTGTCCGCCCGTACTCGCCTCATGCTGCTCGCCGCGGTGGCGCTGTTTGGAGCGCTGCCGTATGCGGAAGAGTTCTATCGATGCTGGCGGATCCGGCCAACCGTGGACGCGCTTCCTGCGCCGGAGGAACCAGTAACCGCGGCGCTACAGGCGAAATCGCGGCGGGAAGCACGCGAGCCGGAGCAGACATGAGATCACATCGCTGAAGAATCAGGTGTCGACACGGCCCAGATCAGCCCTTTGCGGGACGCGTCTTAGCCGCCTGGCTACTTGATGAAGCTAATGTCGCCGTTTGTCTCCAGGACGGCCCACCTGATCTCGTCAAGGGATGCGATCTCGCTGAGCCGGGCTTTCTCGGCCAGGTCATCGAGGGTGAGGCGTTCGCGGCGCATGTTCTTGTCGATGGTCCGCCCGTTCTCCACCAGGACGATCGGCTCGCCTTGCAGGAACGGGCGTACCCGGCGGAACCGGAAGCTCAGGTAGGACGTCGCGACCTGGAGGATGCCGATGGTGCACAGGACCAGGAGGATGCCGGTCACGGACATGTCATCCTGGGTGACGCCGGACTGGATGAGATCTCCGATGACGATCAGCAAGATGAGGTCAAAGGGCTGCAGGGTCGACAGTTCCCGCCGGCCTATCACCCGGGTGAACGCGAACACCACGATGTAGATGATGATGGCGCGCAGGACGACGTCCATGGCTAGGGGAAGACCGTGAGCGTGCGGTGGACGGTCATCAGCTGGGTGCCTCCGTCGTAGAGCGCGACATCCTGAGGATGGCGACCGGGATTGGTGGGGTTGGCCTGCCAGGAGATCCAGACTGTGAATGCCACGCCGGAACGCAGGTGCCCGAAGTCCCAGACTTGCCAGCGGCCCCGGGCGCCCTGGGTGGCGGGCTGCGGCGAGACGCCGTTTAGGGCCATGCCCTTGAACCAGCCGCTGTCCAGGTACAGACGCGCGTCGTGCAACGGCCGGTGCGGGGTGATCATGATCTCGGTGGTGAAGACGAGGCCGCCGCGGACGCGGGCCGGCGAGTCGATCAGCAGCGCCGCCGCAGCGCTATTCGTGGTGCCGGGCCTAGCGCGCTGTCCGAAAACATTCAGCAATCCGAGGACGGGGAGTACCGCGAGCGGCACCAGCGCGGCGCGGCGCCACCACACATGGCGACCCCTCCCGGAGAGATCCTGGTGCCGCGCCCGGTCAATTCCGACCGGCGCGTCCGCGTCAGCCATCGTCCGCCTCCGGGTACAAGCCGCTTGCGTCGGCCACGGTACAGGCCGCGGCCGGATGGCACACGCTGCCACGCCACAAGGCGTCTGCCTGATTCGCGGCAAAGCCCCGGTGAGCGGCAATGACCCAGTCCGGTGCAGTGGATGTTAGCCAGGTGCGGCGGGTTAGATCAGTGACTGTCCTTATTCGCCATCTGACCTAATTCTGCTCAGGACAGTGCTCCGGCCGGGCCGAGCGCAGCAGTCGCATGACCGCCTCTTCCGCTTTGCCTGTGGACGCGAGTTCGCCGAATTTGTGATCTTCGCCAAGCGCGCTGAGGGCCTGCCTGATCGTCTTGCCGTTGTAGTACCCGTCGACAATGCCCGGGTCGATATAGGAGGCGCGGGCAACCGCCGGCGTATTGCCCAAGTAGTCGGCTACTTCCCTGATGACTCTGGCCGTCGCCCGTTTGGCGGCTGGTTCTGACTCAGCCGCGTACTCGGACACCGCTAGGCCCACTGCCGCCAGCACCGTGGCGTGCCAGGTCCGGAAGTCTTTCGCGGTCGCCTCGCATCCGGAGAGTTCCCCTAGATAGTCATTGATGTCGGCAGCAGTAATCTCGTGCCACCTCCGCCCGCACCGGTATGCGAGCAACCTCGTGCCGCCGCGTCGGCGCTTCAAGACCTGGATCAAGCCTTTGACGTCGTCGTCTACGATCGACTGCTCGCGTTCCTTGGAGCCTTTGGCGGTGTAGCTGAACTTGATCTCGTTCCCGGCTATCCGGACATGGCTGCGCTGGATCGTCGCCAGGCCAAAGGTCCCGTTTTCTTCGGCGTACTCGTCGCCGCCCGAGCGGAAGAAGCCCAAATCCAGCAGACGGACCGCGACCGCCAGCACCCGGCTCCGCGTTACCTCCTCGCCGGCGAGATGTTCGCCGACCGCCTTCCGGATACCTGGCAGGGCCACCGCGAAGCGGAGCATGCGATCGTGCTTATCCGCTTCCCGGCGGCGTCGCCACGACTCGTGGTACACGTACTGGCGTCGGCCGGCTGAGTCGGTTCCGATTGCCTGAATGTGGCCACAGGGATCAGGGCAGATCCAGACCTCCTGCCACGCCGGCGGAATGACAAGGGCCTTGATCCTGGCCAGGGTGGCGGCGTCTGGCCGATGCGACTCCGGGTCCAGGTACCTGAAACCTCGCCCGCAGCGGACCCGCCTGATGCCCTGGCCCGACAGGTCGCTGCGCGTGAATCCGTCGGCCTCGGGCATCTATTACCAGCGGTACCAGCGCCGCCGCGTGCCACCCACGCCCTCGCCAACGCGGAAGACGAAGCCCAGTAGCCACAGCACGAGCGCGACGAGGGCAATCCACCACAAGACGTGCAGCGTAAACCCGACGCCGAAGAGGATAAGTATTATTACCAGTGCGGCAATCACCAATAGCATAGCGGTCACCTTTCTTTTGAGGCTGGCCAGTTAGCTACCCACCTCACCAGCACCAAACGTCGGAATGACATCCCAGCCGCCCCCCGGCTTTCGCACTAGGGGTCAGCCCTGTTCCATCACGTGCTCGTTCGGCACGTGGTGCTGAAACCTTTGCTTCCCGCCGCGTTAACTCTGCGCTCATCTGGGTAGCCGGTTGACCTATCGGCGGGAAGGGGCGGACATGGTCAACGACGGCACGGGGAACGAGCAGAATCTCGATCTCCGCGAACCCTCGGCCAGCGAACTCGTCAAGCATTTGTCTGAGCAGGTCTCGACGCTGCTTCGGGACGAGTTGAAGCTCGCGCAGCTAGAGATGAGCCGCAAAGGCAAGCAGGCCGGCGTCGGGGTCGGCTTGCTCGGCGGAGCGGGAATCATCGCCCTGTTCGGGCTGGCCTGCCTGATCGCATGCGCCATCATCGCGATCAGCGGGGTGCTTTCTGCCTGGCTCGCCGCGCTGATCGTAGGCGGGGCGCTGCTAGCGATGGCCGGGCTGGCAGCGCTGGTCGGCAAGGGTCGGCTCAGCCAGGCAACGCCGCCGGTGCCGAAGGAGACCGCGGAGAGCCTCAAGAGCGACGTCGAAGTCATCAAGGAAAGGGCTAGGCGATGAACGACAATGAGTCAGCTTCGACGGCGCCGGTAACGCCCGATCCAGCTGCCAGCCACGATGAAGTGGAATTGATGGCGAAGATCGAGCGCACCCGCCAGGAACTCGGCGAGACGGTGGAGCAACTGGCGACCAAGGCCGACGTGAAGGCACAGGCCCGGACCCTGGCCGCGAGGCTTTCGACGCAGGTTAAGTCGGCGGCGGTGCGGCTTGGCCGCAAGACCATGACGTGGCGCACCGAAGAGAGTCCTGCACGGTTTGCCGTGCCCGGCGCCATTACTGCGGCCGCCATAGCCGGCGTTGTACTAGTGCTGGCCCGCCGGAGGCGGCGATGAGATCCTTGGGTGACCCAGCTGCTGGCGACCAGTGTCAGCTCTGGCCGAGCAGTCGATGAGCGACATGTCTGCCGGCGACGGCCTGGCAATCTCGCAGCGCCCGGCCACCGAGAGGATTCACCTAGTCCGGCTTGCCGGCTCTCTGACCGCCGAGTCGGCCAGCGTGCTCGCCGGCTGGGTTGAGCAGGTCTGTGGCGACCACATTCGGGCTATTCATGTCGACGTAGGCCGACTCGAATACATCGACGACACCGGTGCGTGGACGCTCGCCCTCGCTTTCCAGTGCGTACGGTTCCGCGGCCATCCAGTGAGCGTCTATAATGTCCCGTTCCCCTTGCGCTGCATCCTGGATGCCGTATTGACCAAATCGGCCGACCCGCCCTGCCCGCCGGTCGAGGCGACTTCGGCGCCTCCGGCCGGACGAGGAGACCCGGGAACCGTTGCCGCTGACTCAGCAAGTCGCGACTGGCTGGCCGTGGATCGCCGGATCTGCGGCGATGATCCGCAGCTCGCCTCGATGTTCCTGATCTTCGACCAGCTCAGTAACAACCAGGGCCCGCCGGGGAAGGCTGTGCTCAGCTCAACCTGGGACCTCCCCAGCCAGCCCTGACCGCTGCCCAGCCCAACCGCTGACCGGCCGTCGGCCACATAACCCGGTCAATCGCGGAATCCGCATGTTACAAATTCGCGCTGCGGGAAAGCTGCCTGCTCATGTCAGTACTCAGAGCAGTCGGTCGTCCGCTGATCGCGTCGATCTTCATCATCCAGGGCTTCGAGACCATGCGCCGGCCTGACCGGGTCGCGAAGCAGGCCGAGCCCATCGTGCAGTCGCTCGCCGGAGTCTCGGAAATCGTTCCGAAGGACCCCGAGCAGGCCGTCAGGATCAACGGCGCGGTCCAGTTCGCCGCCGGCGCGCTGCTGGCCATCGGCTGGGCACCCAGGCTGTCGGCGCTGGCGATCGCGGGCACGCTCGTGCCCACCACAGCGGCGGGCCACCGGTTCTGGGAAGAAGACGATCCGCAGCAGCGGACGCTGCAGCGAATACATTTCCTGAAAAATATCTCTATGCTCGGCGGCCTGCTGATCGCGGTGGCGGACACCGACGGAAAGCCTTCGCTCGCCTGGCAAGGCCGCTGGCGCTACCGCTCGGCCCGCCAGCAACTGTCGTCGGCGACCCGAGCGGCCAGGATCGCCGGCAAGGCCGGAGCAAAGGCCGGACGGGTGCGAGGACGCCTCGAAAGCTGACGGGTTAAGACCACTTCGCTGGGTAGGCGGCGCTCATGGTGGCAGACGTGGCAGGCGTGGCAGACGTGCTGGCCGGTCGGTACCGGCTGGAGGCTTGCATAGCGGTCGGAGGCATGGGCCAGGTCTGGCGCGGCCGGGACCTCGCGCTTTGCCGGCCGGTAGCGATCAAGCTGATGAACGACAGATACGCCAGCGATCCGGAAGCACCCGCCCGTTTCAAGGCCGAGGCGCGGTACGCCGGGAGGCTTTGTCACCGGGGGATCGCGAAGGTCTACGACTTCTGCGAAAACGACCGGCCGTTCCTGGTGATGGAACTAGTAGCAGGTCCCTCGCTAGCCCAGGTGCTCGGCGGCGGTCCGCTTGAGCCCGGCCGGGCCCTGGACGTAATCGCCCAGGTGGCGTGGGCGCTGCAGGCCGCTCACTCAGCCGGAATCGTGCACCAGGACGTCAAGCCGGCCAATCTCGTGGTCGGCCCGGGCGGCCTGGTGAAGCTCACCGATTTCGGGATCGCCTGTCGTAGCGGCTCAGTGCCCGTCAACTGGGCGGGGATGATCTCCGGAACTTCCGCCTATCTGGCACCTGAGCGACTGGCCGGCGGTCGCGCGATCCCGGCCTCTGACCTGTACTCGCTTGGCGTCGTGCTGTATGAGTGCTTGAGCGGTGCGCGGCCGTTCACCGGCACCGCGCTGGAGATAGCGCTGGCGCACCAGCTTCGCGAGCCGCCGCCGCTGCCGGCGTCCATCCCGATGGCGGTCACCCGCCTCGTCGCCGATCTCATGAGCAAAGACTCGCAGGGCCGGCCAGGTAATGCAGCGTCCGTAGCCGTCCGCGCCGCCCGGCTGCGCGATCAGCTCGAAACATCAAATGCGGCGAACGTAGCCGATGAAACCGGTTGGCGATCTTGGGCCAGAGAGGCCACGCTCGCAGTGGTCGGGCCAACTCTGGCTGACGTATTTGCCTAAGTCCGTATTTGCCTAAGTCCGCGGAAGGCGCTAGCCGGCTTTCCGCTCCAGCCACGCGTGCAGGTACTGAAGGATGTCGGCGCCGGCGACCGAGGCGAAGGTGCCCGTCACCAGCCTCGTCACCCTGGGCAGGAAGATCAGCCCGGCGGTCATTCCGGTCGCTATCCACACCTCGGCGCAGAACGGGCAGGTGATGAGCTCGCCGATCGTCTTCTCGGCGCCGTGACCGCGCGGCTGATCGGCAAGCTCGGCCGGGCCTGATACGCCCTTATTGGAGGCGAAGGGAGCCCGGATCGGGCTGGTCACGGGGTCTTTGGTGAGTATCCGGCTGAGCTTGTGGGTGGCTACCGCCATCATGACCGCGTCCTTGACCGTCAGGCCGTCAGGCACTTCCTGCCCGGTGGCGCGGACCGCCGCGGTGAGCGTCGCCACCAGCGTCGTGTAGGTCGCCAGAGTGACCGCATAACCGCCAAGCGGGAGTTCTGAGCTGCCAGCGTAACGATGGCCGACATCCTTGATCGAATCGGCTAGCCGGGTCGTCGTTTGCGTGAGTGTTGCCATGCTGCTTGGCTGACCGTACTCGAGCCGATCAAACATGCGTGCGCCCGGGTGAAAGCGCACGCGGAGCGCTCGCGCTCGCGCTCGCGCGATTAAGTCGAGCTGGCCGTGGTACTTACCGGGCGTCGGTTGTAGAACCAGCCGGGGAAGTACGGCCCGTCCTGGCCTTTACTCCGGCCGCATCCGGCGTGCTTTCCCGGCGCCAGGCAGAGGGAGGCGGGCGAGTGAGTGTAGAGCGCGGAGACCGCAAGAGTGGGTTCGAGGGCCCGAGCGACCAGGAACTAATCGCGGCGTTCCAGGCGCTGCCGGACTCTGATCCGGCCCGCGTCGCCGCGGCTGACCAACTGGTGCGCCGGTACGAATCGCTCGTGCGGGCTAACGCCCAGCGCTACCGTGACAGTCCGGAGAGTTCTGAGGACCTGATGCAGGTCGGTTACATGGGGCTGATGAAGGCGATCAACAACTTTGATCCGCAGTTCGGTGACAGCCTCGCGGCCTACGCCCAGCCGTGCATCAGCGGAGAGCTCAAGCGGCACTTCCGCGACAAGCGGTGGCATATCCGGGTCAGCCGGATGGCTCAGGAACTCCGCCTCAGCCTTCGCAAGGCGACCGCCGAGCTGACTCAGCAGCTTGGCCGCGAGCCCAAGCGCTCAGAGCTGGCCGAGTACCTCGGCGTCACGGAGGCGGCGATTGAAGAGACGGAGCTGGCGTCCCAGGCCTTCCAGGCTGACTACCTCGACGCACCGCTTACCCAGGGCGAGGAGTTCGGCAGCCTAGCCGATCTGGTCGGCGGCGAAGATTCGCGGTTCGACGTCGTCCTGGACATGGACTCGGTCTGGGCCCACCTGAACGACCTGCCGGAACGTGAGCAGCAGCTGCTGCTGTTGCGCTTTTACGGCAACATGACCCAAAGAGAAATCGGAATCGAACTCGGCATCTCCCAGATGCACGTATCGCGGTTGCTCAACCACGCGCTCACCTTCCTGCGCGAGCACCTAGCCGCAGGAGAGGCACAACCACTAGCTAGCTAATCTATCGGGAGGTGCCAGGTTGGAGGTCAGCGCTGACCTGCAGGTCACAGACCTGACTATGAATGATCACGCCTGCTTGACGTTCGGCGACGCCGAGGAGCTGCTTGACCTCACGGCGGCGTTTATTCGCGATGGCCTGGCTAGCGATCTGAAGGTGCTCTGGGTCGGCGATTCGGTCGGGCCGCTCGAGGCAGAACTGGAAGAGCGCGGCCTGGCGGTGGGACCTGCCATCGCCTCGGGGCAAATGTCTGCTGTGGGCATTGAGGGCCACGTGCTTTGGGCCCAGTCGGCTTTCGAGTCCGCCCGCGCGATCGGCTGGCTGACGAATCAGATCGACGCGTCGGCGGCGGCCGGTTTCGCTGGCCTGCGGGTGGCGCTGAACATGAGCTGGGCGATGCAGCCGATCAGTGGCGTCGAGCAGCTTCCCGACTTCGAGGGCCGCGTCGCGACCGCCATCGCCGGCACCAGGGCGACCGTGCTGTGCCAGTACGATCGCGAGAAGTTCGATCCGGTGACCCTTGCCTCCGTCACTCCGCTGCACACGCGCTCGGTCGCGGCGGCGACCTATTACGCTGACGCCCTGCTGCGGATCTGCCGGCAATACGCGCCCCCCGGGATCCGGCTGGTTGGCGAAATCGACTATCGCGCGGCGGAACCGCTCGCGATCGCTCTCGCCGAAGCCCTGAGGATCGACACCGATATCACGGTCAATATGGCTGAACTCAGATTCATCGACGCAGCCTGCATCCGGATGATCCTGAATGCGGCAAGCAGCCTCGGCGGAACCCGGAAGATTATCTTCCGGTGCTCGCGGCCGGTCGCGCGGTGGTTTGCTGCGTTCGGAGCCGGCGACTTGCCAGGGACCAGAGTGGTGACGGTTCATGAGCGCTGATTCCCGATCCCGGCCGCAAGCTTCAGAAGAAGTCATCGGACGCGAAGGAGGCGAGCCAGGCCCGGCTCCGGTACCCGTGCTCGATCAGCGGTTCGATGTCGACGGCCTGTATCAGGTTCGCGCTGCTGTCGCCGCCCACGCGGCCGAGTTGGGTCTTTCGGCCGAGCTAGCTAACGATGTCGTGATCGCTGTGCATGAACTCGCGAGCAACACCGTCCGTCACGGTCCCGGCCGCGGGCGGCTGCGTATCTGGGCCGCCCCGCAGACCTTGACCTGCGAGATCGCCGACGGTGCGGCCGCTGCGCAAGCGGATGACCCGGCGCCTGCAGAGGTCACGCCGGAGGCCGCGGCTGACTTGCCGTGGCCGGTAGAGCCCGGCCACGGGCTGTGGCTGGCCGGCAAGGTTGCCGACGGCCTTACAGTTCACCACGATGACCAGGGCTCCACCGCGACGGTCAGGTTCGAACTTCGACGGTAGCGGTGCCCGGTTAGCGGACTTTGGCCGCCTCGTATCGCTCGATGACGTCGGCGGGGATCCGGCCCCGGTCACCAACCGCCAGACCGTGATCACGCGCCCAGGCCCGGATCCCGTTGGACCGCTTCCGGCTGGCCGAAGTGCGGGTCGCCGGAGCGCTGCCGCCCCGGCGGGGCCGGTGCGCGTGCTCGAGGAACGGATCGAGTTGCCGGCGGAAGGCGCTGGCGTTCTTTTCGCTCAGGTCGATCTCGAATTCTGAGCCGCCAAGCGCGAAATGCAAGGTGCGTGCCGCCGGCCCGCCATCGAGATCGTCTTGAAGGGAGACGGTTACCTTCTTAGCCATCGTGGCCTCCGCTGATTGAGGATGTTCCTCCTCCCTTCCGCTTGGCCGGCAAGTCAAACGCTCTTTTATTTAGAAAGCTTTCCGGTGGTCGTCGGCAATCGCAAAGGCCGGTCTGCCGTCAGGGAATCTGAGTAGGCGCCGGCCGGGCGATCGTCACGGACACCGCGATGACAATCGCCAGCGGGGTGATGACCACGACCGGCAGCCACGCAGGAAACCAGGTCGCCGTGAGCGCGCCGAGCGTCGCGCCGGCCACGATGGAGAGCAGGGTCGCGGTGCTGCGCTGCCAGTCCTCGGGCCGACGGCGGACGGCCAGCGCCGTCACCAGGCCCGCCAGCGTGCTGGTGAGATAGGTACTGGACATCTGGCCGAGTCGGCGCACCGCCGCGGTCTGGATGCCCATCGCCACGGTCGCCAGCCCAAGCAGCAGCAGCCTGGCCTCGGCCCCCGGCCGGCCGGCGGTGAGCAGCCAGCCCACGGTCAGGCCGGCGAGCAAGATCAGTTCTGCCCCAAGCGCGAATGAAACCGGGGCGGGCCAGACCGGCTGGTCCTCCTCGGCGGCGCCAGCCAGCATTCCGCCAAGCAGAACGCCGACCGCGTATCCGCCCAGGGCCAGCCCGCCGCTAACCGCCAGCGACGCGGCCTGCCGTCCGGCCGCGATGCCGAGCAGCACCAGGTTGCCGGTGACCACGCTGCTGAACACATTCCCGAGCCTGGTGAACGTGGCCGCGTCGACGGCTCCGGCGGTCAGCGTCAAGATGACGACGAGGGCGTCTCGGCGGCGGCGTAGTCGGGGCCGGTCGCCTTCGGCCATCAGCCTGCGGGCCCGCTGGCGATCAGCGCGGCCGCGGCCGCCTCAATGGCCTTGGCGTCGATGCCCGCCTCGCGGAGTTGCTCGTCCGGGTGAGCGGAGCCTGGCATGGTGTGCACGGCCAGTTTGGTGAGCCTTGGGGCCTGGTGCCCGTTGCCGAACGCGGCCAGCACCGCATCGCCCAGCCCGCCTTCCGGCCAGTGATCCTCGACGGTCACGAACCGGCCGGTCTGCTCGGCCGCCAGTCGCAGCGTGGCGGTGTCCACCGGCTTGATCGAGTACAGGTCGATGACACGGGCGCTGATGCCCTCGCGGGCGAGCGCGTCGGCGGCCTTGATGGCCTCGGGCACGGTGATCCCGGCGCCGATGATGGTGACCTGGTCGGCCGAGCTGGCCCGGACCACCGTCGAGCCGCCGATCACGAATTCGTCGTCGGCCCGGTAGATCACCGGGGTGTCGCCGCGGGTGGTACGCAGGTAGCTGATGCCCTCGTGCTCGGCCATGGCCGCGACCAGAGCCGAGGTCTGGTTGGCGTCGCAGGGGTAAAGCACCACGCTTCCGTGCACCGCGCGCATCATGGCCAGGTCCTCCAGGGCCATCTGGGATGGTCCGTCCTGCCCGATGGAGACACCCGCATGCGAGCCGGCCAGCTTCAGGTTCGCGCGGCTGATCGCGGCCATCCTGATGAAGTCGTATGCACGGGTGAGGAAGGCGGCGAAGGTGCTGGCGAACGGCACCCAGCCCCGCCGCTGCAGGCCGAGTGCCGTCGCGATCATCTGCTGCTCGGCGATGTAGCACTCGAAGAACCGGTCCGGATGCTTGTCAGCGAACCCCTGGGTCTTGGTCGAGTCGGCGACCTCGCCGTCAAGCACGACCACGTCGGTCCGCAGGTCGCCGAGCGCCGTGAGCGCTTCGCCGAAGGCGGTGCGGGTCGCTACGGCATCGCCCACCTCGTAGCCCGGCCGGGACAACTGGCCCAGTGGCGTCGTCTTCGCGTCCTGCCCGCGGGCATCAGACTCCGGCGGCATGACCTGGACAGTGAGATCACGAACGCCGCCGAGTTCGGCGATGGCCTCGTCAGGATCTGGTACCGGCTTGCCGTGCGCCCCTTCGGCGTTCGCGACCGCGCGCACGCCTTGGCCCTTGACCGTCCTGGCGATGATCGCGGTCGGCTGGCCCTTGGTGTTCTCGGCGTCATGGAAGGCGGCGTCGATGGCGTCAACGTCGTGACCGTCGATCTCGATGGTGTGCCAGCCGAAGGCCTGCACCCGCCGGGCGTAGGCGGCGGTGTCCCAGCCGTGGCGAGTCTCGCCGCGCTGGCCGAGCCGGTTGACGTCCAGGATCGCGGTGAGGTTGTCCAGCCGCTCGTACCCGGCGAGCTCGAAGGCTTCCCAGATCGAGCCCTCGGCAAGTTCGCTGTCGCCGCACAGCGCCCAGACCCGGTAAGGGAGATGATCGAGCCGTTTGCCGGTCAGCGCCAGGCCGGCCCCCACCGGGAGCCCGAACCCGAGCGACCCGGTGGCCACGTCGACCCACGGCAGCCGCGGAGTCGGGTGGCCTTCCAGCCGGCTGCCCGCCGACCTGAACGTCATAAGCTCGGCGTCGGTGATCGCGCCCGCAGCCCTGAACATGGAGTACAGCAGCGGGGACGCGTGACCCTTGGAGAAGATCAGGTGGTCATTGGCCGGGTTCGCCGGGTTACTGAAGTCGTAGCGCAGATGCTCAGCCAGCAGCACCGCCATCAGGTCGGCCGCCGACATCGAGGAAGTCGGATGACCTGAGTTCGCGGCGGCGGAGGCGCGAACGGAATCCACTCGTAGTTGCTGGCCAAGCTCGGCCAGGAAGTCAGCGTCCATGACCTTGCGCTACCCAGCTCAGTCGCCCTAAACGCGAGCGGGCGCCCGGCAACTCCGGACTACGCGTTCTCGGCCGCCCGCTCAGCGCCGAGCGTGGCAGGCAGGAAGAACGCGCAGATCAGGGCTGCGATCACGAACAGCAAATTGAGTCCGGTGGCCCACTGCGCGGAGTGCGTCAGCATCGGCATGACCTTGGCCTGGCCACCGCCTCCCGAACTGCCCGATGACGAACTGCCGCCAAACAGGACGGTGCCGATCACCGCGATGCCGATCGCCGCACCCAGCCGCTGCGCAGTGATCAGCGCGCCGCCCGCCGTGCCCGCCTGTGACTTCGGTACCGAGCCCAGCACGAAGTCCTGATTAGGCGCGCTCACCATGCCGCTGCCCAGGCCGGCCAGCGCGAGCGGCCCGACCAGCACCCATCCAGACGGGTTTGGCAGGCTCAGGTACAAGGCCAGCAGCAGCAGCAGCGCCTGGCCAGCGAGCATCGCCGCGATCCCGCCTCGTATTGCCCAGCTCCCCAGCCGATGGGAGAACTTGTCGCTCAGTGACGCCGTGGTCAGGCTGCAGACGGCGAACGGCACGACCAGCACTCCGGTGGCCAGCGCGCTCCGGCCCAGGCCCTGCTGCCAGGCGATGGACAACGTGAAGAACAGGCTGGTAAACCCGGCGAAGTAGAACAGCGCGAGCAGTTGCCCCGCCGCGAACGATCGCCTGCGGACCAGGTCGACCTGGATGACCGGCTCGCCGCCACGGCGGTGCAGTCGGACCTCCCACCATCCGAGCACCGCGCCCATCACCAGGCAGGTCGCTATCGACAGCCAGGTCCAGACCGGCCAGCCGGCTGCTCGTCCCTCGACCAGGGGCACCAGGGGCCCTGAGGCAAGCCCGCAGCCCAGGCTCGCCGGCGTGAAGACGCTGAGGCCGGCCAGGAACAGCGGCTTGTAGCCAAACCGGTCACCCAGCCTGCCGGCCGGCACGAACGCCAGCGCGTACCCGGACACCACCCATTCAAGGTCAGCCGGGCTTCCGTGCGTGCCGACGGCAATGCTCGCAGCGCGACGTTCACGATCGTGGTGTCCAGAACGGCCATGAACGAGCCGACCAGAACCACGGCGAGTACCAGCCAGCTGCCGCGCTGACCCATGAAGCCGTCGTCCTTCCTCACCCGGTTGAGTGGCGTCAGGCACCGATCTCTCAATCGGCGAACGCCGCCCCGCTACCCGAGCCGTCCGGCCTCACACCCCTGCGATCTGACCGGAGATTTACGGCGCGATGTTAGATCCGCGTCAGTGTGGGCAGCCGAAGGGGCGAGAGAGGCCCCTATCAAAGGGAAGGAGCCAGCCGTGACTGCCTTCTGGCTGTCCATCCCCATCGGGCTGCTGATCGTGCTCGCAGCGGTCGGTATCCCCTACTGGATCACCCATCGGCGGATGCGCCCGCACCACGACCTATCCGAGTCTTTTGAGTACCTCGAAACGGCGGGCAAGACCCCGGAGGACGCGGCCACGGGCCGTTCGATTCCTCCGCGCCGCGAAGGTGGGCAAGTGATCTTGCCCAAGCCACCGGCCCGCCGCACCGGCCCGGCAGGCTGACCGCCGGGTTAGCGCGGCGAGGAGCCGGGCGGCCGCGTCGTGGCCAGCGACTCAGCCACATCGGCGAAGATCGGGATGACCTGGTCGACCCCGCACAGTTCGATGACGCGGCTGACCGGCGACTCGCCGAGCGCTATCCGCAGCTCACCGCCGTGTTCGACGATGAGCCGACGGGCGCGCAGGAGATTGTTCACGCCGGCGGAATCGCAGAACGCAGTGTCGGCGAGGTCGGCCGTGACGATCTCGGGAGACTGCGCGGCGACCGAGGCCAGCAGCAGGTACACCCCCGCCGCATTCGTGAGATCGATATCGGCTGGCAGCCTCACCACCGCATGCCGTCCGTGCCAGCGGACAAGTGAATGATCGACCGCAAGCTGCCGGCTAGCCGGCTGGGCGGCAACGGTGTCGTTTTGGCCGGGCGCGGTGCGCAGCAAGGTAAGCAGCGCGATGTCATCTCCCGACGGACTCAGCTCGGCCATGGCGGTCATCGCCGCCGCACAGCAGATCTCCGCCTCTGCGGACTTGATCGCCTTGCAGAGGTGAACGATTCCGTCGTCAACCGGGCAATCTCGCCGCTCGACCAGGCCATCGGTGTACAGGCAGAGCAACGCGCCGGGTGGCAGCTCAACTGTGGTCACCCGTCGGCAGCTCCGGCTGGGCGCCCCGATCAAGATGTCCGGTGGCACCGGCAGGGCAATGGTGGCCTCGCCGGGCACGGCTAGCAGCGGAGGCAGATGGCCGGCGCTGGAGATCTGCACAGTAGCCAGGTCGGCGCTGAACACCGCGCACAGCACGGTGGCCATGGCATCGGGTTCGAAATGCGCCATCTTTCGCTCAAGCCGCAGGATCATCTCGGCCGGGTCAGCGGTCTCCAGCGCGTACGCGCGCAAGGTGCTGCGCATGCGACCCATGATGGCGGCGGCCCGCAGTCCGCGGCCGGCTACGTCTCCGATCATTGCGCAGGCCTGACCGGACGGCAGCATGAAGACGTCGTACCAGTCACCGCCGACGTTTCCTCGACCGGGAACGAACCGGGCGGCCATCTGCAGCCCGGGTATGACCGGCAGCGCGGACGGAAGCAGATCTCGCTGCAGCGCCGCGGCCGCGGCTCGATCGAGCTGGCTGGTCAGCGTCTGTACGGCCAGAGCCGCCCGGTCGGCGGCGACTTGCAGCAGGTCCACGTCGTCACGCGTAAAAACTCGCGGGCTCAGCGTGCCCACGTGCAGCACGCCAAGCACCGTATCGCCTGACCGCAGCGGAGCGCCCATCATCGACCGGATGCCCTTGCTGAGCAGGAGCGGGTTGACCACCTTGGAGTGATCAACCTCGTCCAGAACGAGCGGCTTGCCCTCGGCGGCGATCGTGCCCGCGAAGCCCTTGCCGATCGGAACCCGGACGCCTTGGTCGACTTCTTCTTCCAAGCCGCTCGCGGCAGTGGCGACTAGGTAGGTTCCCGAGAGGTCGAGCAGCAAGACGGCCGCCGTGTCCGCCTGCAGGACCCGCCTGATTCGGGTAGTTAGCTCCTCAAGCAGACCCTGAGGCCCGAGGCTCGACAGGGCAGCGTCGGTCAACGCCTGGATGTCGCGGAGCTTGTCCGCCAGCCACCGGGCGTCAACTTGTGTCAACGGAGCCTTCAGCTTGCATCAACAGACCCAGTTCGCCCTCTCATGCCTTCCGGCAGTCCCGCTCGATTCAGATCGAAGAAGCGCCGTGTCGCCGTGCAGCAACGTTGAACAGCATAGGCACTAAGCAGCGCGATACCCAAGGCAGCGCAGATGATGGCCTGGAACCGCCATACCGCGGGCCGCTTCAGCCGCTCGTGAGTGGGAAATGCCCCGGCAAGGGCAAAGCTAGCGAAATTGACCATCAAGCTGGCCAGACCGGGGTCTGACCGGCGCAGCGAGTACTCGATACGCCGGAGCGCCCACTGCTGGCGGATAGACAAGGCCATGGTGGTAGATCCTTCTTCTGCTGGCCCAGCGCTAGCCGGCCCGACTTGCGCTCACATCTGCCCCGAGAACGGGATTTAAACGGCGCCCGCCGCGATGGTTAAGCCGGGCCCGCTGGGTAAGATCAACCGCCGTGACCGCTCGCGACTGGATCCGGCGCTGGCCGGTGTACCGGCAGATCTCCGAAGGCGATCTGCTCGGCCGGGGCGCGGCCGTCAAGAGCCAGCGCACCGCCAGCCTTGAGCCCAGGACTGCTACCGCCGATAAGGTGGTCAAGTCGATCTGCCCGTACTGCGCGGTTGGCTGCGGCCAGAACGTCTACGTCAAGGACGATGCGGTCACCCAGATCGAAGGTGATCCAGACTCGCCGATCAGCCGCGGGCGCCTTTGCCCCAAGGGATCGGCCAGCCTGCAGCTGACGACCGGCAAGGCGCGGCGGTACCAGGTTCTCTACCGGCCTCCGCACGGCACCGACTGGGAGCCTCTGGACCTCGGCACCGCCATGGACATGATCGCCGACCGGGTGATCGCGGCCCGCCGGGATGGCTGGCAGTGGGAGGTCGACGGCAAGCGGACCAGGCGCACCATGGGTTTCGCCAGCCTCGGCGGGGCGACCCTGGACAACGAAGAGAACTACCTGATCAAAAAGCTCTTCACCGCGCTCGGCGCACTGCAGATCGAGAACCAGGCCCGGATTTGACACTCCGCCACCGTTCCCGGTCTGGGAACTAGTTTCGGCCGTGGCGGCGCCACGACGTTCCAGCAGGATCTGGCGAACTCCGATTGCATCCTGATCGAGGGCTCCAACATGGCCGAGTGCCATCCGGTGGGATTCCAGTGGGTGATGGAGGCCAAGGCGCGCGGCGCGAAGGTGATCCACGTGGACCCGAGGTTCACCAGGACCAGTGCGGTCGCTGACCTGCACGTGCCGCTCCGGGCCGGAACGGATATCGCGTTCCTCGGCGGGATCATCAACTACGTCCTGACCCGCGAGAAGTATTTCCTCGACTACATCGTGCCGTACACGAACGCGGCCGCGATCCTGACCGAGAAGTACGCCGACACCGAGGACCTGGACGGCGTGTTCTCCGGCCTGGACACCGAGCAGCGCAAGTACGACTTCCACACCTGGCAGTACGAGGGCCTGGAAGTGCAGGCGATGTCCGGCGAGCCCGACGAGGAGTACGAGGACCGGGCCAGTCCGCAGGTCAGGCAGTCAGGCCGCGGTGAGGCGGCCGGTTCCGGCGGCCCCGGGCTAGCGTCCGGCGAGCCAGAGCGGGACGAGACGCTGCAGCATCCGCGCTGCGTCTTCCAGGTGCTGAAGCGGCACTTCGCCCGCTACACGCCCGAGGTGGTCGAGCAGATCTGCGGTATTCCGCCCCGGCAGTTCGAACGGGTCTGCGAGCTGCTCACCGAGAACTCCGGCCGCGACCGCACCACTGCCTTCGTCTATAGCGTCGGCTGGACCCAGCACACCGTCGGCGTGCAGTACATCCGCACCGCCTCGATCCTCCAGTTGCTGCTGGGCAACATCGGCCGGCCGGGCGGCGGCATCCTGGCGCTGCGCGGTCACGCCTCCATCCAGGGCTCGACCGACATCCCGACCCTGTACAACCTGCTGCCCGGATACATCCCGATGCCGCATGCGCACGGCGGCGAAGATCTCGACTCTTTCGTCGCGGCCGAATCCGCCGACAAGGGATTCTGGGCCGAAACCCGCTCCTACTTCGTGAGCCTGCTCAAAGCGTGGTGGGGCGACGCGGCGACGAAGGACAACGACTACTGTTTCGGCTACCTGCCCAGGCTCACCGGCAACCACAGCCATTACCAGACCGTGCTCAACCAGCTAGCCGGCGAATGCAAGGGCTTCTTTCTTTACGGAGAAAATCCTGCGGTGGGCTCCGCCAACGGGAAGCTACAGCGACTCGGGATGGCCGCACTCGACTGGCTTGTCGTCCGGGATTTCTCGCTGATCGAGAGCGCGACCTGGTGGAAGGCCGGTCCCGAGATCGAGACCGGCGAACTGCGCACGCAGGACATCGGTACCGAGGTGTTCTTCCTGCCGGCCGCCGCCCACACCGAGAAGGACGGCAGCTTCACTAACACCCAGCGGCTGCTGCAATGGCACCATAAAGCGGTCGAGCCGGCCGGCGACGCTCGCAGCGACTTGTGGTTCACCTTCCACCTGGGCCGGCTGATCAGGCAGAAGCTGGCGGATTCGACCGACGAGGTGGACCGCCCGCTGCTTGAGCTGACCTGGGACTACCCGGTCAAGGGCGACCTTGACGAGCCGGACGCCCAGGCCGTGCTGGCCGAGATCAACGGCTGGGACGCTGACGGCAAGCCGCTGTCGTCCTACCTTGAGCTGAAGCCGGACGGCTCGACCTCGTGCGGCTGCTGGATCTACTGCGGGGTCAACGCCGACGGCCTGAACCAGGCCGCCCGGCGCAAGCCAGGCCGCGAGCAGGACTGGATCGCCGCGCAGTGGGGCTGGGCCTGGCCGGCCAACCGCCGCATCCTGTACAACCGGGCCTCGGCCGATCCGGACGGCAAGCCGTGGAGCGAGCGCAAGGCACTGATCCGGTGGGACGCCGGCAGCGGCAAGTGGACTGGCCCGGACGTCGCTGACTTCACTGCGGACAAGGCCCCGGACTACCGGCCGCCCGACGGAGCCAAGGGTGCCGAGGCGATCGCTGGTGACGAGCCGTTCATCATGCAGGCCGACGGCCGGGCCTGGCTGTTCGCGCCGGCCGGGCTGGTCGACGGGCCGCTCCCGGCCCACTACGAGCCGCAGGACTCGCCGTTCCCCAACCTGCTGTACGGCCAGCAGCGCAACCCGGTCAGGGAAGTGACGCCGTTCAGGCACCGCCACAACCGGATGCAGCCAAGCGGCGACGCGAAGAACGCGCAAATTTTTCCCTATGTAACTACGACATACCGTCTCACCGAACATCACACCGCAGGCGGAATGAGCCGGTGGCTGCCGTATCTGTCCGAGCTGCAGCCCGAGTTCTTCTGCGAGGTCTCGCCCGAACTCGCGGCCGAGCGCGGGCTCGCGCATCTCGGCTGGGCGACCATCGTCACCGCCCGCAATGCCGTGGAGGCCCGGGTGCTGGTGACCGAGCGCATAAAGCCGCTGATCGTGCACGGGCGCACAATGCACCAGGTCGGGCTGCCCTATCACTGGGGTACCGCCGGGTACAGCACCGGCGACTCGGCCAATGACCTGGCCGCGATCAGCCTTGACCCGAACGTCCACATCCAGGAAGTCAAGGCGTTCGCCTGCGACATCAGGCCCGGGCGGCGGCCGCGCGGACCGGCCAGGGCCGAACTGGTCCGCGAGTACCAGCGCCGGGCGGGCATTACAGAAGACACCGGAACGGAGATGTGACGATGACCGACGGGTATCCCTGTGACCAGCCGAGAATGGGGTTCTTCACCGATACATCCGTCTGCATCGGCTGCAAGGCCTGCGAGGTAGCGTGCAAGGAGTGGAACCACGTCCCCGAGGACGGGCTGTCGCTGTCCGGGATGTCGTATGACAACACGGTCGGGCTCTCGGCCGACACCTGGCGGCACGTGGCGTTCATCGAGCAGAGCGAGCCGAAAGCGGGGGTTCATAGGGGGTCGTCCCCCTCGGCCAGCACAGCCGCCGGGGTCGATGGTGACGGTGACTTCAGGTGGCTGATGTCCTCCGACGTGTGCAAGCACTGCACGCACGCGGCCTGCCTGGACGTGTGCCCGACCGGGGCGCTGTTCCGCACCGAGTTCGGGTCGGTGGTGGTGCAGGAGGACGTCTGCAACGGCTGCGGGTACTGCATCCCCGCGTGCCCGTACGGGGTGATCGACCAGCGCAAAGACGACGGCCGGGCCTGGAAGTGCACGCTGTGCTACGACCGGCTCGGGGCCGGCCTTGAGCCGGCCTGCGCTAAGGCCTGCCCGACCGACTCGATCCAGTTCGGGCCGCTCGATGAGCTGCGGGACCGGGCCGCGGACCGAGTGGCCGAGTTGCACGAGGCTGGCGTGTCGCGGGCCCGGCTGTACGGCGAGGATCCTGGGGACGGCGTGGGGGGCGACGGTGCGTTCTTCCTGCTGCTGGATGAGCCTGAGGTGTACGGGCTGCCTCCCGATCCCGTAGTGACCACCAGGGACCTGCCGTCGATGTGGCGGCACGTGGGGGTGGCGGCGGTGTCGCTGGTCGCGGGGGCGGCGGTCGCGTTTCTCG
>DASYAT010000088.1:0-3815 GCA_036501205.1 Streptosporangiaceae bacterium
CTCAGGCGGCGCGCCGAGCTGCTTCAGCAGCCGGCGGACCGCCGGTCCGGTCCTGGGACTCTGGTCAGACCAGCAGGTGGCCCGTCCGGTCGTCAGCATGCCCCCCGGCCGCAGGCGCACCGAGTACTCCAGGTCGACGCCAGGACCGTCCAGCTCCCGGCCTACCGTCGCCAGCCAGGCACCGACCGAGCTGGAACCCGAAGGCCCTACCACGTGGTCGGATCGAGATGCTTGACCGCCTCTTCGAATTCATGGCCAAGTTCCTCGAAGAACCGCTTGACCTCCTCGGCCGCATACCCGAGGGCTTGCAGTACCGGGCCGAGATCGGCCGGGCCGAGGCCATACAGGCTCCTGAGCAAATTGCCCACGTCGTTGATGTCGTCGCCGATCAGCTTGAGCACGGCGGCGAGCTGATCGGGCGACAGGTTGAACACAACATGAAGCGCGGTGCCGATCTCGTCGAAGCCGTAGCCGACCGACCGGAGAAGCTGCGCGACCTGGTCGGCGGCATACCCGGCTTGCTTGAGCGCCCCGGCCGCCTGCTGCGCGGTGGCGTTGTACGCCCGCTGCAGTTCGACGCCAATCTGGTTGAGCTGGTAGCCGGCCGCTTTCATCTCGATAGCGGCCTGGTCGGCGGTTTGCTGGAAGCCGACCCGCAGCACGGTCCCGACCTCATCGCCGGCGGCGATGATGCCCTTTTGCGTCAGCTCGAGATACGTGCTCGCGGTCGTCCGCACTTGGTCGAAGATCTTCGTGGCTTGCTGTTGGACCTGGTCAAAGATGCGGTGCGGGATCTCGCTGAGCGAGCCGAACGCCACGGTTGCCGTCAGCCTCGGCATCGTGTACGTGGTGCCGTCGAGCATGAACGTCCCGTCGACGGTGATGGACAGGTTCGGCATGGCCGTCGCGATCAGCCGGGCCGCGAACCCGGTATTGCCGAGATGAACTCGGCCCAGATGCGATCCGTTGACCACGCCTAGGTCGACGTCCAGGTTGAGTAGCACTGAAAAGGCCAGCTCCAGGCGGCCCTTCGGGTCGAATTGGCAGGTGAGCGCTGAGGAATAGCCGGGGCCGGCGTTGCTCACCTGGAACTGGAACCCGCGCTGGTCGACCACGACGTTCACGCTCTGGGAGACGGTGCCGAACAGCACCAGCACCCAGTTGACGTCCAGATAGGGGCTGGCGAGCGAACTCACCTTGATCTCGGGGCCGCCCGCCCGCACGGTGACCTGACCGGTATAGGCGGCTGGAGTGCCCTTCCCTTTGCCGGTGAGGTCGATCACCTTGGAGATGTGGATGGGATCGATGCACGCGTTGCCGGTGATGCCGCGGCTGTCGGCCTTGAGTTCTCCGTGCGCATGCAGGCCGTAGATGTCCAAGTTGGCGTTGAAGCCGAATCCCGGGTACGCCCAGGTGCCGTCGGGAAGCTGAATCCCGGCCGGCGCGTCGCACCAGTAGATCATCAAGTCGGTGGCCCGGATATCCCTGAATACGGGCGGCAGGCCGGCCGGCTGCTGATCGGTAAAGGCCCTGATCGCCTCCTCGACCGAAAGCACGGGCAGGAACATGGACAGCAGCAGCGGGTTGGGAACCTCGCCTTCGAGCCCGAGAATCAGCGCGAACTCGCCCGGCGGTGGCTTGGCGGCGAGCGTCCTGGCCGGCACGGCCGATCCGCCACCCGGCGGCGGTAGGGCGGGCCCGATGGTGAACCGGCCGAGCAGCCCGAGCGCCACCGACGGCGGTTCAACCGCGGCTTCGAGTTCGACGCCGATGTTGGTGAGGTGCACGCCCTTGAGCCCAAGCGGCGACGGCAGCGCGTTGCCGCCGGTTCCCGCGATGGCGAACGCGGCGCTCAGCCCGCTGCCGCCCACGGTCAGGAAACCCGTGGCCGTCATCATCGTGTTATCGACCTTGAACGTCACCGAGCCGTGCACGGTGAGCGCGACCGGCTCCGGCTTCAGCACCAGGCTGACGTCGGTCAAGGTCAGCGAGGATCCGGGAGCGCCCCTGATCGTGAGGTTGCCGTCGAGCCGCACGGTGACGGCGAACTGCCGCAGGTCACGGCTCAGCGTCAGGTCGGCGTCGAAGACCGGCGGGCGCGGGCCGAGCAGCGTCCGCAGCGCCGTGACATCGGCCCGGGGTGGCGTGGCGCCGAAATTCAGGCGAAGGCCGGCCGACACGCCGGCGCTGACCGCCACCGGCCGGCCCGCCAGCGCGGCGAATCCCGGCACCTGCAGCGCGGGGTAGGCGGCCGAGGCGACCAGCAGGTAGGCCCGTTCGATCGCGATGAAGTCAAGCTCGGCGGCGTTAATGCCGACCAGTTCGATGACCTGCGACAGGCATGTCGCGGTCGCGACCGTCACGCCGAACGCGAACGCCCAGTTCTGGCTCGGCTGCGGGCGTTGCACCAGGAAGAACGCGTCACCGGCCGAGGTCGCCGCCGACAGCAGGACCGCCTGCTCGCCCGCGGAGGCCCAGTTCAGGTTGAAGGAAACGCTCGTGAGCTCGATCGCGGGCAGCTGGATCTGAGATGGCGGAAGGGCCACGCCGAACGCCGCAGCCAGGGTGGCGATGTCGGCCTTGCCGGCGTTGTCCCAGGTGCCGGTCAGCACTTGCCGGCCCGGAGCGAAGTCGTAGCGCAGGTGGAACGTCATCGTTCCGAGCGCGACGGTACCGGTCAGCGCGGCCGTGGTCGTGTGGCCGGCGGCCGAGTTGACCGTCAGCGTGAGACTGCTGCTCAGCGTCTTAGGGCCGAGCGCCAGGGCTAGGTCAGCTTGGCCGGAGAACGTGAACGACCCGGTGGTGAGGTTCCAGCTGGCCGAGAGGTTCGCGAGGTTGAGCCCGGTCAGCTCGGCGGGCAAGGCAACACTGGGCAGCGCCTCAGCGATCAGCGCGGGCAGCGAGAGCTGATCAAGCGCACCGGCGACCGTCCAGCCGGCGTCATAGCTTCCCTGGACCGCGACCCGCGATCCGGCCAGCGTGACCGCGGCGCTGATCGAGCCGGTGACTGCGCTGCCTTGCTTGTCCAGGCTCATGCTGACGCTGGTCAGGCCGTAGCGGCCGACGCCGATCTCGCCGTCGGACACGACGAAGTCCAGCGAGTAATAGCCGGCCTGCGGCACGGTCATCAGGGCAAGGTCGCTGATCACGAGGTCGGGCAGGCCGCCGGTGCTGCCGAGTACATAGGTGAGCAGGGCGGCGAGGCTGATGGTCGCGCCCTTCGGCAGCGCCGCGCCGAACCCGAAGTCCGGCAACGTGACGAAGACGTCGAAGGTCGTCCCGGCCAGCGACAGGGAGCCGTAGACGGCCAGGAACGCAAGCGAGTTGTCCGCCCGGTAGATGCCGACCCGCACTGCGCGCAGCAGGATCTCGCCAAGCCCGAGCGCGGCTAGCCCGTTCCGCACCTCATCCTCGGCGCCCGCCAGCGCGGCCAGCGAGTCGAGCGCTGGATACCCGCCTGGCGCCCTCAGGTCAAGCTCCCAGATATCGCCGGGCGTCAGCCCGACGGCAACATCGAATTCCTGGCCAAGGTCAAGCGCGGCATGGATATTGCCGCCGAAGGAGACCCTGAGGTCCTCGGACAGCTGCTCGTAGGTCGCCGTGAAGGTAACCCCGATCCGCTTGACCGGCCCGGGCGCGATGTCCCAGGTCGCCTCGGGATCGTCGTCCAGGCTGAACTGGACGGTGGTCGGCGTGCTGGGCGTGAAACCGAAAGAGATCAGGCACGAACTCAGCGACATGCCGCTGAACAGGGCCCCCGCCAAGGGCAGCTCGTAGGAATACTGCCCGTCGGTCACGGCGGCGATCGCGTCGGC